>JABFRW010000170.1 GCA_013140805.1 Candidatus Eisenbacteria bacterium | reverse complement strand
GTCGAACGGCGCCGGCTCGGGGGATTCGTGGCTCGCACGGCTCGCGGCCTGGTGGCTCGCGCCCGCGCGGCGACCGGTGCTCGCGACCGCCGGGCTGCTGGTGGTCGCCACGGTGGGTCTCGCGTGGCTGCGTGTCACGCCAATGCCCGAACGCCAGGTCTCCGCGCTGCGCGGCGACTCGCAGGAGTCGGGCGTTCAGGTGCTCGAGCCCCAGCGCTGGAACGGTGGCCGGCGCGTGAACCTGCGCTGGGAAGCGGTCGCGGGCGCCGATGCCTACCGGGTGCGCTTCCTATCGGATGAACTCGAGGAGATCGGCTTCGCGGGACCGCTTCGCGAAACGCACTACGACCTCACTGCGGCGCCGCCGGCCGTGACCGGGCGTTCGACCGTGATCTACCAGATCGAGGCACTGCAGGGCCTCGATGTGATCGCGACCTCGGCGACGCGCAGCTACACGCGCCCCTAGGCAAGCAAGGCTGCGCGGCGCGCGCGAGGTGATGCAGCGCCCTGCGCACAACCCTCTGTTAGACTCTCCGGCGCCTTTCTCGACTTCCTCCTCTCCGATCGGGCGCCCGGATGGAGTTTTCTGCCGTCATCGTCAACTACGACTCGCGCGAGCCGCTCGCCGGATGCCTCGACGCACTCGAGGCGGCGGCGGCCGGCCATTCGCATGAGACCCTGGTCGTGGACAACAGCCCCGGCGACGGCACCGCGCAATGGCTGCGCGAACGCCATCCGAGCGTGCGGATCCTGGCGAATCGCGACAACCTCGGCTTCGCGCGAGCGGTCAATCAGGGACTCGAGGCGACCACGACCCCGTTCGCGCTGGTGCTGAATCCCGACTGCGAGCTCGAGCGCGACGCGCTCGACGCGCTCCTCGCGCACCATGCCGCGAATCCGCGCTGCGGCATCGCCGCGCCGCGAATCCACAATCCCGACGGCACGCTCGAGTATTCGGCCCGCTCCTATCCCGGGCCGCTCACCGTGCTCTTCAATCGCTATTCGCTGCTCACTCGATTGTTCCCCCGCAATCCGTGGTCGCGCGGCTATCTGCTCACCGACTGGGATCACGCGAGCGTCCGAGACGTGGACTGGGTCTCGGGCGCCTGCATGCTGGTGCGGCGCGAAGCGATCGCCCAGGTCGGACCGTTCGACGAAGGATTCTTCATGTTCAACGAAGACGTCGACTGGTGCCGGCGCATGAACCTGGCCGGCTGGCGCGTGACCTACGTCTCCTCGGCGCGCGCCGTACACCACGTGGGCGCGAGCAGGCACCGGGTCTCGAACAAGGTGATCTGGGAACGTCACCGCGGCATGTTGCGCTACTTCCGCAAGCACCACCGCCCGAACCCGATCTCCTCGGGGCTCGTGGCGCTGTTCGTCATGTCGCGTGCTTCCCTGATGGTGGCACTCAACGGGATGAAGCCGCGATGACCCCACGTCTGCCCTACTCGCTGATCCTCGGGGTGGCGAGTGCGCTGGTCACGGTGTTCCTGGTGCCGCTGGCGATGCGACTCGCGCTGCGGATCGGGGCGGTCGCTCAGCCCGGCGCGCGACACGTCCACCGCGATCCGGTGCCGCGGCTCGGCGGGCTTGCGATGGCGGCGGGAGTGCTGGGCGTCTCATGGGCGTGCTACCTGCTGCCGGGCCCCGCGCATCATCTGGATCCACGCTTCCTGCTCGGCCTGACCCTCGCGTCGATTCCGATCCTGGCACTCGGCGTGGTCGACGATGCGCGCGGCACTTCGCCGCTCGCCAAGCTCGGCGTCCAGGCGTGCGCGGCGGTGGTGCTCGCGCAATACGGGTTCGGCGTACACGTGGTGACGAACCCGCTCGGCGATCCGATCGCGGCCGGGTGGCTGAACCTGCCGCTCACGATCGTGTGGGTGCTGGTGGTCACCAACGCGATCAACCTGATCGACGGCCTCGACGGACTCGCGGCCGGCGTGGTGTTGATCGCCGCCATGACGCTGTGGTGGACCGGGCGCGTGCACCAGGATTTCTACGTCATGTTCCTGGCCGCACCGCTGGCCGGAGCCACGCTCGGATTCCTGCGCTGGAATTTTCCGCGCGCGCGCGCCTTCATGGGCGACACCGGGAGTCAGTTCCTGGGGTTGGCGCTCGCCGCGATCTCATTGCTCGAGAATCGCAAGGGCACCGCGACCGTGACGCTGCTGCTGCCGCTGGTCGCGCTGTTCCTGCCGATCGCAGACGGCGTGCTGGCATTCGCGCGTCGCGCCGCCAGCGGCGAGCCGGTGTTTCGCGCCGACTCGAGCCACATCCACCACCGGCTGCTGCACCTCGGGCTCTCGCCGCGCAACGCGACCCTGCTGATGTGGGGCGTGAGCCTGGCGCTCGCACTGGTGGCGATCGCGCTCGAAGGCCGCCCGAGACGGGCGGGCTGGATCACGCTCGCGAGTCTGGCCGCAGTGCTGTGGATCGCGTTCGAGGTGCTGGAAGGCGTGGAGCGAAGGCGGAGGCGCTCTACATCCACCTCGAGTAGTTGAGCTTGATGCTCCAGTGCATCACGTTCGGGCCTTCGTCGGGGAACGTGACGTTGTCGGTCTTCGCATCACTGCTCCACTGCATGCGCGTGTCCACGCCGATCAGGCTCTTGCCGCTGATCGGCACGTTCATGCCGCCGGTCAGGTACATACCGGGGCGCACCATCGAGTAGTCCTGGCCGCTGCGGTACACGTGGTAGTAGAACGCGCCGGCGCCCAGTCCGATGTAGGGGCGCGCGCCCGTGTTCCACTTGAAGTGGCGCGTCATCTCGATCGTGAGCGGTGCCGAAACTTCGGCGGCCGCACCGAAGCGGCCGAGCAGATCGAGGTTGGCGTGCACGCCCGCGGCCCAGCGACGCGACACGAAGCGGTTGTAGCCGAAGCCTCCGCCGACGTTGCCGGGCGCATGAAAATCCGCCGCCGACTTGGCGTAGCCGAAGCGCAGCGACATCCAGTTGGCGCCCTTCTGCCACGGCGTCGCGTGGGTCACGTCCTCGGCTTCTTCCTTCGCGATCTTCTCGCGCTTGGCGGTGCGGTTGGCTTCCTTCTTCCTGGCTGCCTCGATCTGCGATGCGCTGCGTGCTTCGCGCTTCTCGGCCCTGGTCAGCGTCGCCGCCTTCGAGGTGTCGGCCGGCGCGGGGGTGCTCTGGGCGCACGATTCGCGCGCCACCAAACCGGCCGCCAGCGCGACCGTGAGGACGAGCGCAACGACGGCGCCCGGCCGGTGAAGGATCGACCAGCCCTGCTTCACGAGCACGCTCCTTGGAACGGGAAGTCGCTTCGAGTGCGAGGCCCACACGCTCGCAAAATCAGGGGCGGAACCCTAGCAGATGGTCGCGCGCGAACGAAAGAGGCAACCCGCGCAGATCGGAACCTCGGCGTGGCAGCCGAAAGGGGCTTCCGCCGCGGGCGCGGCTCGGCTAGTTTGCCGGCCATGCCGCCCCGCGAGCCGTCTCGTGCCTTGCGACCGATTCTCATGCTCGTGCTGACGTTCGCGACCGTCGGCTGCGGCACCCGGTCCGAGCCGCAGTCGGGTGTCTCGGATTTGAGCTTCGAAGAGATCGAGACGCGTCGCGACACCACCGGCCTCTCTCGAGGCGTCGCGCCGCTCAAGCAGTTCAGCGCGTCACGCGGGCCCGCCGGTGGCGTGGTCGCACGTGGCGAGCTGCAGTTTCCCGACAGCACCCTGGTCACGGTCACGCTGAGTCGCGCGGGTGAGCGTCATGCGCTCGCGCAGGCGCAGGCCGTGATCCGTCGCGGGCGATTCGTCACGGCGCCGATCTTCGGCAGCGAAGGGCCCCTCGCGACCGGGAACTACCGCATGGAGATCACCGCCTTGTTCGACGCCGGGATCCAACCCGAAATCGTGATGCGCAGCACCCGGGACGGGCAAAACCTGCGCGGCCCCGGCATCACGCGCGATCGCTTCGGCGTGCCGGCCTACCACCACGAGCAGGAGCTGACTCTGTGAGCCGCGCAACCGAACGCACCCGGCGCAGTGGCTCGCGCACGCCGGCACTGCGCTACCGCTCGGCGCGGCGCACCGACGTCGAATCTCTGGCCGATCTCGGCGCCCGCGCCTATCGCGTTGCGAGCCTCGAGAAGCGCCGCAGCTTCTACACCGAGCATCCACGATTCACCCTGCGCGACGTGCGCGTCGGCGAAGTGGGCGGCGAGATCGTGGCCTCGCTGGTGCTCTACCCGCTCGAGGCCGCGGTGCGCGGCCGACACGTTCCGATGGTCGGCGTCGGCTCGGTGGCGGTCGCTCCCGAGCATCGGCGTCGCGGCCTGGGCGAGGCCATGATGCGCGCCGCGCTGCGCGAGATGCGCACCGCCGGGCGCGGGCTTTCGATGCTCTATCCGTTTCGCGCCTCGTTCTACCGCAAGCTCGGGTGGGGACTGTGCGAGCTGGTGCAGCAGTACGCATTTGCACCCGCGAATCTCACCCCCTCGGACGAAGCGCGGCACGTGCGGCGCCTGCGGGTGCCGGATCGACCGCGCGTTCAGGCGCTCTACGATCAGGTGGCGGCCGGCGGACACTTCACGCTCGCGCGTTCCGAAGCGTGGTGGTCGCGGCGACTGTGGGAATACCCCGGCGACTGGGTGGTGTACGCGAAGGGCCGCGGTGCCATCGAGGGCTACCTCTACTACGAGGCCGATCCTTCGAAGGGCCCGTTCAAGCTGGCGCTCTCGGTCTCGGAGATCGTCGCCGCGACGCCCGAGGCTCATCGGGGGCTGATCGGCCATCTCGCGACGCTGCGCGATCAGGTCGAGGAGATTCATCTCGCGGCGCCGGCGCGCAACGCGTGGCCGCATCTGCTGCGTGACGCTCAGAATCTGCATCCGGGTTCCGAGATCGGCGCCTATCACGACACCGGGAACCTCGCGCACGGCGCCTATCTCCGGCTGGTCGACGTGAAGGCCGCGCTCGAAGCGTTGCCGATCGCGACCGGAACGCGCGGTGAACTCACGCTCGAAGTCGAAGATGCGCTCCTGCCGAGCAATGCCCGCGTGTGGCGCGTGAAGAGCGACGGCGGCGCGCGGCTCGCCGTCACTCCGAGCCGCGCGGCCGCCCCCGCCCCCGCTCATGCGCGCACCTCGGTCGAGACGCTCGCATCACTGGTGTCGGGTGCGCTGCCGGCTCGCGCGGCGAACCATGCCGCGCTCCTTGAGGCCACCCCCGCCGCGATCGAGCTGTTCGAAGCCTGGTACCCGGGCGGGCCCGCGTTCCTGCACCCGTTCAACGCGTTCTAACCGCCGCGCGCACGCGCGGCGCGCTTCAAGGAGACCCTCGCTCGTGTCGCAAGCCGATTTTCGCGTCAACCACGTCCTGGTACCGCGCTTTCGCGACACCGACGCGATGGGCCACATCAACAATGCCGTCTACATCACCTATCTCGAGGTCGGCCGCCAGGCCTACTGGGCCGAACTCGAGGACGGCCGCAACGACTACCGCCGCGTGCCGTTCATCCTGGCGAGCGTGAACGCGGACTTCCGCTCCGAGGCGCTGGTCAACGAGGTGCTCGAGGTCGGGGTCCGTTGCGAGTGGATCGGCACCAAGTCGTTCGGCTTCGTCTACGAGATCCGCGAGCGTGCGAGCGGCCGCGTGGTGGTGACCGCGACCAGTGTGCAGGTCTGCTACGACTACGAGGCGAAGCGCAGTTTCGCGATGCCCGCGGAACTGCGGGCCAGGCTCGAAGCGTTCGAGCGCCGCACGCTCGCGCGGCGCTGAACCATGCCGACCGGGCGCGGGTGGCCGTCGTCGAACGCCGAGCAGCGCCGCTTCTTCCAGAGCCTTCCCGAGTCGGCCAAGCTGCAACTCACACTCGCCGTGTTCTGCACTTTTTGCGTGATCGGCGTCATGAACGACGTGTGGGCGGTCACCACGATGCGTCCGATGAAGCTGATGGTCGTGATCACGGTGGGATCCGGCCTGATGTCGGCGATCGCGCTGCAGTCCCTGATGCGCGATCGGCGCTGGACGTTCGTGGCGGCCGCGTTCCCGTTGCTGTTCTTCCTGGCCGCCCGCATGTTCGGTGAAACGGTCGGCCCGGTGCCGCCCACCCTGGCTGCGATCAAACAGCGTCTGTTCATCGACGGAATGACGTGCCTCACGACCACGGTCGCCGGCTACGCGCTGTTCATCGGCTTCATCACGCGCGCGGGCCGCCAGCAATTGCGGCTCCGCACCGAAGTCGAGCTGGCGGGTGCAATTCACGACGCGCTGGTGCCCGCGATCGGCGCACGCCTCGGCCACTTCGACGTGCATGGCCGTGCGCAGCCGAGTTCCGAAGTCGGCGGCGATCTGTTCGATGCCTTCGCATCCGGCGATGCCACGATCGCGTGCATCGCCGACGTCTCGGGACACGGCGTTCATGCCGGCACGCTCATGGCCATGGTGCGAAGCGCGGTGCGCACCCGGCTGCGCGGCCCGGCGCCGTTGCCCGAAGTGCTGCGCGACCTGAACCTCTTGCTGCTCGAGCTGGAGCAGCGCGAGCGTTTCGTGACGCTGGCGCTGCTGCGTTTCGACGGTGAGGGAGTCGAGGTCGCCAACGCCGGACATCCGCCGATTCTGCGGCTGCGAACCGGCGCCGCTCGGTGCGAGACGTTCGAATCGACGGCACCACCGGCCGGCGTGACGGCCGACCCGCGTTTCGACTCGCAGCGCGTGACGGCGGGGCGCGGCGATCTGTTCGTGCTGTATTCCGACGGGATCTCCGAGGTCTCCGATCGCACCGGGCGCGAGTTCGGGGTGGCCGGAATCGAGCGCATCGTGGTGGCGAACGCGGCGCGAAGCCTGGCGGAGATTCACGATGCGGTACTGTCTGCGGCACGTGCCCACGGCCCCCAGACCGACGATCAAACCCTGTTACTGGTGAGGAGAGTCACGTGAGCGACGAACCCGCACGTCCCGCCAAACGACTCAGCCGCCGCCGCTTCTTGACGCTCGGCGCCGGATCCGCCGCCGCGCTCTACGGCACCGCGCTGATGGCGGGAGCGACACCCGTCGCCGCCGCACGCGCGAAGCCCGCTCGCGCACCCCGTG
>JABFRW010000169.1 GCA_013140805.1 Candidatus Eisenbacteria bacterium | reverse complement strand
ATCTCGCGGTCCGCCTGACGCAGGAGCCGGCGCTGCGCTCGATCCCATTCGTGTTCGTGACGCCATTCGAATCCGAGCTGCGCGCCCGGCTCTCCGCCTGCGCCGCGTCGCGCGTCGCAGCGGCGCTGGCCTGGCCGGCGGGCGCGGGTGCGGTGTCCGCGGCGCTCGACCGGATCGCACCACGCAGCGAAAGCGGCGGTGCGCGCGTGCTGTGGGTGTCGGGCTCTGGATCGCTCGAGACTCCGGAGCGCGAACTGCCGGAATGGCGATTGGTCGAGCGGGTGCGAGAGGTCGGTGAGGCACGGCATCGACTGCGTACTAGGCCGCACGACTTTGACGTGGTGGTGCTCGACATCCGCGACCCCGAGGTGCCGAGTGCGGAACTGCTGCGTGACTTCGCGCTCGAACGTCCGCTGCGCGAGATCCCGGTGCTGGTGCTGCATGGCGCCGAGAGCTCACGCGAACCGGCCGCGCGGCGGTGGCTGGCCCAGGGCATGCCGATCGACGTGCTGAGCCGTGCGTCGGTGACCGAGAATCCGCGCCGCGTGATCCGCGCGCTGGAATGGAACCGCGTGAACGGGAGCGGCGAAGGCGACGCGCCGCGGGAGGCCGCCGCGTGAAGCGCGTGATCGTGATCGAGGACGACCCGGTGAACGCCCGCATGATGAAGGCGCTGCTCGAACGCCGCGGCGGCTGGTCGGTGCTGCACACCGAATCGGGCGACGAGCTGTTCGACCTCGCGCGCCGCGGCGAGGTCGCGCTCGCACTGCTCGACGTCTCGCTCGGGAGCACCTCGTGGAACGGGCGCCCGGTGACGGGGCTCGAGCTGAGTCGCGCGCTCAAGAGCGACGCGGCGACTCGCGCCATTCCGGTCGTCATCACCAGCGCGCATGCGATGCGCGGCGATGCCGAGCGATTCTTGCGCGACAGTCTCGCCGAGGACTACGTCGCCAAACCGATCACCGATCACGCCGCCTTCGTCGCGCGACTCCGGAACTGGCTCGGGGAGGCGGCATGAAGGCCCCGAGCGAGACCCGTCTGCTGGTGGTCGAGGACGATCCGTTCCTGTCGCGGATTCTCGAGAAGCGGTTCGGGGCCGAGGGCTATCAGGTGTTCCTCGCGGCCGACGGACGCGCCGGCATGAAGGCGATCGTCCAGCACGAGCCGGACGTCGTGATCTCGGACTGGATGATGCCCGAGGTCGACGGACTCGAGCTGTGCCAGTCGGTCAAGACCGGCCTGCGCGAGGCGGCGCCCTACTTCATCCTGCTGACCGCAAAGGGCGATGTGAGCGACAAGCTGGTGGCGCTCGACTCGGGCGCCGACGACTACGTCACCAAGCCCTGTGATCCGGTCGAGCTGCTGGCGCGGGTGCGTGCCGGCATTCGAATCGTGGGGCTCGCGCAGTCGCTGAGACGCACCGTCGCCAATCTGCGGGCCGTGAATTCCGAGCTCGAGATGGCGCGTCAGAGCGGCGGCGATCGGGCGCGCGAGGACGCGGCGGCGGGCATCTCGCGAGGCTCTGTGCACGTGTGCGCGTCGTGTCATCGCGTGCGGTCGGAGGCCGGCGACTGGATGCCGTGCGAGGAGTTCCTGCGCGTGCGCGGTGAATCGCCGATCTCTCAGGACGCGTGCGCGGACTGTCGCGAGTCCGGCGGCAAGAAGTTCGGCTCCGCCGCCGCCTGAGCCCGCTCGACCGCTCGATTCCGCTGACCGCGTCGCCGCGCTAGTGTGTGCGCTCCGCGAGCCGCGTGGTGCGCCTCGCGCGACGCGGGAGTGCGCGTGGCGGATTCGCTGGCGGTGCTGGTGATGGGTGGCGGTGGTTTCATGGGCGCACGCACGGCGCGCGCACTGGGCGCGGCCGGACACCGCGTCAGCGTGTTGACGCGCGGCCTTCAGCCGCTGCCGGACGGTGTGGCGCCGCTGGTCGCCGACCGGCTCGATGCGGAGTCCCTCGCCCGGGCGCTCGACGGCCGGCGCTTCGATCTGACCGTCGACTTTCTCGCATTCGACCGCGACGACATCGAGCGCTTGCTGCTGCTGCCGCACGCGGCACTCGGGCGCTACGTCATGATCTCCTCGGGGCAGGTCTACCTGGTGGCGGAGGGTTCGCGTGCACCGCACGTCGAGGCGATGGCGGATGCGAAGCTCACCCCCGAACCGGCGCGCGATTCTCCGGATCACGCGGAGTGGAGCTACGGGGTCGGCAAGCGACGCGCGGAACTCGCCGTGTTCGCCCTGCGGGCCACCCACGGGCTGCGCGGGCTCGTGCTGAGGATCCCGATCGTGCAGGGCACCGGCGATCCGTCGCTGCGACTGTGGGCGTGGATCGAGCGCGTGCTCGACGGCGGCCCGCTGCTGCTGCCCGACGGAGGCACGCGCCTGGTGCGGCACGTGTTGGCCGATGACGTTGCGCGGGCTGCAGTGTGGCTCGCCGATCATGCTCCACCGGAACGCGCGGTCTACAACCTCGCGCAGCCCGAGATGCTCACGCTCCGCGAGTGGCTCGAGAACTTGATGCGGATGATCGGTTCCGTGCGACCGATCGTCCCCATGGACTGGGATGCGCTGCTGGCGAGCGGGCTCGAATCGAACTTCGCGCCCTATGCGGGACGCTGGGCATCGGTCCCCGACCCGACTCGGCTGCAGCAGGAGTGGGGCTTCGAGCCGACGCCGATGAACGTGTATCTGCCCGAGGTCGTGCGCCAGCACCTCGAGCACCGGCCGACCGCGAGCCATCGCGGCTACGCGCAGCGGGCGCTGGAGCTCGAGCTCGCGGGCCGATTCATGAAGTGACGCGGTCCGGCCGATACCGCAGGGGCGACTGGCACGGCCCGAATGCCTCCCGGGCGCCGTCGCCTTGACCTGCGTTTCGGGCTCCCGATAGACTCCGCGCCCGCTTTGAAATCCGGGTCACTCGGTGACCCATCCCGAAGTCGTTCCTCGGTAGCTCAACGGCAGAGCATCCGGCTGTTAACCGGAGGGTTGTAGGTTCGAATCCTACCCGAGGAGCCATTCTCTCTTCGCCATCCCGCTCGGGGGCGAAGTCGCAATCGACGAAGGCCCCGCGAATCGCTTCGCGGGGCCTTCGTCATGCACGAGGCGAGTTGCGTCGCGTTACTTCAACACTGTCTTGAACATCTTGAGCATCGCCGCCCACGACTTCTGGTCAGCGGCCCGGTCGTACTGGAGCGCGTCCATGCCGTATTTGGCCGCCTCCGGATTCGTGAACCCATGTTTGGCGCCCGGATAGCGGATCACTTCGTAGCGTGCGCCCGCTGCCTTCATCACGCTCTCGAATGCGACGACCTGTGACTCGGGCACGAATGGATCGGAGTCGCCGGTCATGACCAGCAGGCGCGCCTTCACCTTACCGGGCTCGGCCGGGTGTTCGGTCGCGAGCGCCCCGTGGAAGCTGGCCACCGCGTCCAGGTCGGCGCCCGAGCGCGCCATGCCGAGCACGATCGCGCCGCCGAAGCAGTAGCCGATCGCCGCGATGCGCTGGGGGTCGACACCCGGCTGCTGCTTCAGTTGCTCGAGTGCCGCGTTGAAACGCGCGGTGACGACCTCGTGATCCTTCGTGGCTTCGGTCATGAACGCTTCGGCGTCCTTGGGATGCTCGGTGACCTTGCCCTTGCCATACATGTCGAGCGCGAAGGCGACGTAGCCGGCCTTCGCGAGCCGTTCGGCCTGATGGCGGGCGTGCTCGTTGTGTCCCCACCACTCGTGCACCACCAGCACGCCCGGTCGCTTCGATTTGGCACCGTCGTCCCACGCCAGATAGCCCTGCAGCGTGGTCTCACCTTGCTGATATTCGATGGTCCGGGTCTTGAGCGCTGCGTGCGCGGGAGCAGCGCACGCGACCAGTACGATCGCGGTCGCGAACAGGCGATGGATCCTCACAGCGAGACTCCTTCCCATGGGGTCATACGGCGGCGGGCAGTTCGATGCGCGCAGGTTAGCA
>JABFRW010000168.1 GCA_013140805.1 Candidatus Eisenbacteria bacterium | reverse complement strand
GGGGGTGGGCCGGTGTGGGTCGACCTCGACGGAGTCGACGCGGAAACGGCGACCCGGCTGCTGGCTCCGCTGCGCATCCACCCGATCGCGCTCGAAGACCTGCTGACGCATGTCAATCGGCCGAAGGTGGATCCCTACGAACACTATCTCTACCTGGTGGTTCACTCGGCGCGCTGGGAGAGCGATCATCGAGTCGCGCTGCGCGAGATCGACATGCTGATCGGTCGCAACTTCCTCGTCACCTATCGCGAGGGCGCGACGCGCTCGCTCGACGCCGCGCACGCGGTGCTGGCGCGACGCGGCGAGCTGCTGGCGCGCGGACCGGCGCCGCTGCTGCACTTCATCCTCGACGTGCTGGTCGATCACTACCTGCCGATCATCGACCAGGTGTCGGCGGAGCTGGACGCGCTCGAGGAAGGCGTATTCCGGTCCGGCACCCAGCGGCTGCAGGCGCGCATCCTGCGGCTCAAGCGCGGCATGGCCGCGTTGCGGCGCATCGTGGGGCCACAGCGCGACACGATTCTCGCGCTCACGCGCGACGAATTCGTCGCCATCCCCGCCGAGATCCGGCCCTACCTGCGAGACGTCTACGACCGCCTGGCGCGCGTCAGCGACCTGCTCGATTCCTATCGCGACGAGATCACCGGGCTGCTCGACCTCTATGTCTCGCAGGTCTCGCAGCGGCTCAATCAGGTGATGAAGACGCTGACCGTGATCTCGACCGTCGTGCTGCCGCTCACGCTCGTCACCGGCTACTTCGGCATGAACGTCAAGATGGCGGTGTTCGACTGGAAGTACGGCGAGCTGGTGGTGCTCGCAGTGGTCGTGCTCACGGCGACGGGAACGATCGCGTTCCTGCGACGGCGCGACTGGCTGTGAGGCGGGGGATGGCCCGCCGTGCACGGAGCGGCCCCGTGGCGCGGTGATGAAAGAGGGGGGGCCTCGGGAATAGCGATCGGGAGGGAATCCCGCCATGGGCCAGCGGGTCGAACGCCGTGCAGTCCCTCGGCCACGCGACCATCCGCGGATCCGCTCGGCTCACCTCGCTCGTGATTCCCTAGCGGTTGCTTCCGGTAGACCCTCCGCAGCGAGGAGGGTCTCGGCCTCGGTAGAAAACTCCCTGCCAAGGAGATCTTTCTGCCCGACTGCAAAACCAATCTGTGTCGCGGGGGTCCGCGCTGTCAACCCCCCGTGCTCAACGCCCGCCCGGCACCGCGAGCGGCACGAGCGTCGGCCGCGGGCTCTGGCCGTTCAGATAGTGCGCCGGGCCCACCACCATCAGCGAGGCATCGTCGAAGTACAGCCGACCGGGGGTCGGAGCGTTGTACATGAGCCACGCACTCAGCACATAGGTCTCCGGCGGAACGTCCATCTCGAAGGTCGTGAGCGTCCAGTCGGTGTCGCCCGAGAACACCTTCGAGGTCGGCACCGCGATCTCGCCCTCCGGAGTCGAGCCGTAGAGCTTCACGTAAGCCGAGCCGAACAGGCTGTCGGTGCGGATGTAGGCGGAGAGCCGCACGCGCTTGTCCCACAACGCACGCGCATCGAGGATCTGGCACGCGCCGGTGCGGGCCTGGATCGGGCCGACGTCGCCGCCGTGGGCGTGGAGCGCGCCGTGGCCCGCGTGCACGAACGTGGTGTCGAGGCCCAGTACCAGCCCTTCGTAGGGCGGCATCGAGTATTCCCACTCGTCGCCGTCGCCTTCGAAGCCGGGATCGGCGAGCAGGTTCTTCCAGTTCGCGACCGGCCGCAGCGGTGCTGCATCGACGATCGTCAGCGACGCGTCGTCGACGAACACCTGACCGGTTCCAAAGATGCCGGCGCGCACCACCAGCACATCGGTGCCGCGCGGAACGAACACGCGCAGGTCGCGCTTCACCCATTCGGTTTCATTGTCCGAGAAGTACTGGCGCTGCCACGCGGTCAGCAACACCGGCTGCGAGGTCGCCGTGTAGTTGAGACGCACCACGGCCGAGTCGCGCGGCACTTTCCACTCGAGCGCCATCTTCTGAATCGTGTCGCGGAAGCCCTGTACCAGGACGTACGCGCGACCCTGAACGCCCATCGAGCGCGTCCACACTGAGACCACCGCGTCGTGATTCCACATCGCGGGTCGCACCTTCACGACCTGACTCCAATTGTGGAACATCGGGATCGAGTTGCTGACGTTCGCAACGCTGGCCGCGTACTCACCGCCGTGCGCGATCTGTGTGTCGCGCATGTAGAACGAGGTGTGAAGCCCGGAGTCGAACGTGTCCCACGCCGCCGGCATCCACTCGTGACCCGCCAGCCCGCTCTCGAAACCGCCGTTCTCGAGCAGGTTGCCGGTCGGGAGCGGGGTGGTCTTGCGGGGCGTGGCCCCGAGCACCGGGAGCAGCACGAGCAGTAGTGCGAAGGAGCGCCAGCGGGTCAGCGACATTCGAGGTCCTTTCGGGGATCGGGGCGGTGCGCTGCGATCGTCGCGCCGCAATGGGCGCACCGAGGAGCGGCGGAAAAGTATCGGAACCCGCGCGCGATCGAGCAAGCGCTTTCTCGTCACGGCCGCGCGAACGGCGCCCCGGGCGGTCAAGCCCCGGTCAGGAATGCGCATTCTCGCGGTGGTCGGCGTGAGGAGGCCGGGCCGCGGTCGTGGCGTGGTCGTCACCGAGTGGCTAGAGTCGGCCGGCGTCGTTCGGCGTGAAGCGGCTGACTCTCGCGAGAGGTCTCGGTGCACGACTGGTTCTTCACTTCGGATCTCCACGGACAGGGCGCGCTCTACGAACAGCTGGTCGGGCTGGTGGCGGTGCGACAGCCGCGCGCGGTGATCCTCGGCGGGGACCTCGCCCCGCATGCCTCCGGCACCGAGGGAGTCGCGCATCAGCGCGTCTTCCTTCAGGGCACGCTGGTCGAGTTCGCGCGGCGCGTGCGCGAGAGCTCCCCCGCCACCACGCTGATGCTGATGATGGGCAACGACGACTGGGCGACCAACATGGACTGCCTGCTCGCGCACGACGGCGAGTTGTGGCAGTTGTTGCACGAGCGAGTATTCGCGCTCGACGGTTTCTCGATCGCCGGACTTTCGTGGGTGCCGATCACGCCGTTCGCGATCAAGGATTGGGAGCGCTGGGATGACGGCGTCGACGAGCCCGCGCGACGGCTCGATGGCTGGACGAGCCGCGACGGACTCCTGCACCCGCACCGCTTCGACGCCGAGCGCCGTGCGCCCACCATCGCGGACGCACTCGCTCCCTTCGAGCCGTCGGCGACCTCCGGGCGGCTGATTCTCGTCACGCACTCGCCGCCGCACGGTACCGCGTGCGACCGCATCGCGACGCGCGAGCACGTGGGGTCGCGAGCGGTGCGTTCGTTCGTGAGCCGGCATCCGGTGCCGCTGGTGCTGAGCGGGCACATCCACGAGTCCCCGCGCGTCTCGGGTGCGTGGTGGGATCGAATCGACCGAACGGTGGTCGTGAACCCCGGCCAGTTCGGAACTTCGCGACTGTGCGGGGTGTGGTTCGACCCGAACGAACCTGCGAATTCGCTGCGGCACACCGTGCACGAGGGCGGGGTCTAGGCGTCACGGGACGGTCAAAATCGGGCGCCGAGCCTGCCGGCGGCACGTCGTTCGCTGATACACTTCGCGCGCACCCCTTCGGTTCTTCCGGTTCTCGAGGCTCTCATGCGATTCCCGACCTTCTTTGCCGTGCTCTCGCTCGCACTCACGTGCCTGGCGGCTCCGGCCCTTGCGGAGCCCACCCCGCTGGCGTGGCGTCCGTGGGACGCGGGGCTCGAGGAGGCGAGCCGCGGCGGCCGCCACGTGGTGGTGGACGTCTACACCGACTGGTGCGGCTGGTGTAAGCGGATGGAGCGCACGACCTATGGCGACCCCGCGGTGCGCAGCTACCTCGACGAGCATTTCGTGGTGGTCAAGCTCGACGCCGAATCACCGCGCCTCGCGAGTTACCTGGGTCGCAAGCAGTCGCTTCAGTCGATTGCCAGCGAGTTCGGAGTCTCCGGCTATCCGACGACGCTGTTCCTGAACTCCGCCGGGAAGAATCTGGTCAAAGCACCGGGCTATCTGGGGCCCGAGCGCTTCCTGCAGGTGCTGCGCTACGTCGCCGAGGGCCACCTCGAGGGCGGCGTTTCGTTCGAGGACTTTCTCGGCGGCGGCGAATAGCCGATGGCGCTGCTCGCAGGCGAACGCGTGGTGGTGATGGACACCGAGACCACCGGCATGTCGCCGAGCGACGGCCACGGCCTCGTCGAGGTCGCCGCGATCACGCTGGTCGACGGCCTGCCGGGCGAGAAGTGGTCCTCACTGGTGCGTCCCGGGCGGCCGATTCCACCCGACGCGACCGCGGTCCACGGAATCACCGACGCCATGGTCGCCGAGGCCCCGCTGCCCGCCGAGGTGGCGCGACAGCTACGCGAGCGTTGCGGCGACGCCACGGTCGTGCTGCACAACGCCCCATTCGACCTGCCGTTTCTGATCGAGTTGCTCCGTGGTGCGGGAGTGTCACCGCTCATGAATCCGCTGGTCGATACGCTGGGCCTCGCGCGCGGCTTTGCCGGCGAGGGCGGCAACTCGCTGCAGGCCTTGCGGGCCCGCTACAAGCTCCCGGCCGAGGCCGCGCATCGGGCGCTCGGCGACGCGCTCACCACCGCGCGCCTGCTGGTGCTGCTGGCCGATCGATGGGAACGCGAGCGCGGCACCCGCTCGCTGCTCGAGCTGGCGGCCGCGAGCCAGGACGTGATGCGGCAGACCACGCGGCGCGACGGCGCGCAGCGACCGCTCGGCGTGCGCTAGACAGACGCTGCGACCGACCGCACAATCCCTCCCTTGTTCTTGCCATCTTCCGGCGCGCGTCCGCGCCCTTCCGAAGGAATGCTTCGTATGACCGTCGCCGTGACTCCCGAAGTCGGCACCCTGGCCCCCGACTTTCGGCTCAAGGGTCCCGAGGGCACTTACTACTCGCTCGCCGAGTTCCGGGGCAACGCCCCGGTGGTGCTCGCGTTCTACCCGCTCGCCTTCTCTCCAGTGTGCTCGCACCAGTTGCCGACCCTCGAAACTCTGATGCCGACGCTGCGCGCGCGCGGCGTCGAGGTGTTCGGCGTGAGCGTCGACAGCCATCACTCGAACCGCGAGTTCGCGCGCCGGCTCGGCATCTCGTTCCCGCTGCTGGCCGACTTCGATCGCAAGGCCAGCGCCGCCTGGGGCCTGCTGCTCGAGACCGGCTATTCGGGACGCGCGCTGTTCCTCATCGATCGCGAGGGGCGAGTCGCGTGGCGTGAAGTGACGCCGCACCCCGACCACGTGCCGAGCAACGAAGCGCTGCTCGCAGCGGTGAACGCGCTCGGCGTGTGAGCCGCACGCCCGGCAGCGTGCTGGTCGCCGACCGGCCGGGCGACGCCACGAGCGCGCTGGTCGCATTCCTGCGCGACGCGGGGTTCGAGGTCTTCACCTCCCCGGATGACGCCGGCGCGCTCCATACGCTCGACGAGGAGCGCGTCGATTGCCTGGTGTGCGAGCTGCGCGCCCCGCGGCTCGACGGCATGGCGGTGTTGCGCCGCGCCCTCGCCCTCGATGCCGAGGTGTGCGCGGTGATGGTGACCGACGGAGCGCCGCTCGAGCTGGCGATCGAGGCGATGCGGCTCGGCGCCTACGACGTGCAGGTGCGGCCGCTCCATCATGAACGCGTGATCGCGGTGGTGAGTCGCGGGCTCGCGCATCGCCAGCTCGCCGCGCGCGTCGTGGACATGGAGGCGGATCTCGATCGCCGCGTGACGCTCGGCGGGCTCGAGGGTCGCTCGCGCGCGATCACACGCGTCACCGAGCAGATTCGCCATCTCGGGGCATCGCGCGCGCCGGTGCCGGGTTCACCCGTGATCAGCACCGGCAAGGGGCT
>JABFRW010000167.1 GCA_013140805.1 Candidatus Eisenbacteria bacterium | reverse complement strand
CTCGGCGGCGCGCGGCGAGCGGCTCGGCGCCGCCGACCGCGAACGACTGGCGCGCGATCCGTTGTTCCAGGCCGCGGCCGAGGTGCGCGAGGGGCGCGCCGACTGCTTCGTTGCGGGTGCGCAACGCACCACCGCGGACGTCTTGCGGGCCGCGATCTGGCTGATCGGCACCGCGCCAGGCGTCAAGACGGTGTCCTCGTTCTTCCTCATGGTGGTGCCGCCAGTTGCCGGACATGCCGAACGCGCGATGCTGTTCGCGGATTGCGGGGTGGTGCCGGATCCCGACGCCACGCAGCTCGCGGAAATCGCGATCGCGACCGCCGACAGTTGCGAGCGCCTGATGCGACAGGTGCCGCACGTCGCCTTTCTGTCGTTCTCGACGCGCGGCAGCGCCGAGCATCCGCGCGTCGAGAAGGTCCGGGCGGCGCTGCGCATCGCGCGGGAACGTCGCCCGGATCGTCACTTCGACGGCGAACTGCAGGCCGACGCGGCGCTCGAACCTTCGGTCGCCAAACGCAAGGCCCCAGACAGCGTGGTGGCGGGGCAGGCAAACGTGCTGATCTTCCCGGACCTCGACTCGGGAAACATCGGGTACAAGCTGGTCCAACGACTCGCCGGAGCGGGCGCGTATGGTCCCATTCTGCAGGGGCTGGCGCGCCAGGCGAACGATCTGTCGCGCGGATGCTCGACCGAAGACGTGGTCGAGGTGTGCACGATCGCGTGCGCCGCAAGCGCGGGCGCGGCGGTCGCGGGAACCCGCTGACACGGAATCATCGATCAGGGAGCGTGCATGCCGACCTACGACTATCTGTGTCCCAAGTGCGGGCACCGATTCGAACTCTTTCACGGCATCAAAGACGAAGCGCCCAAGCGTTGCCCCAAGTGCAAGGCGCGGTCGAAACGGGTTCCTGCGGGCGGCGGGGGGCTGCTGTTCAAGGGCACGGGCTTCTACATCACGGACTATCGGAGCAAGTCCTACAAGGACGCCAAGAAGAAGGACACCGCCTCGGGTGGCTCGGACGGCGGCTCGAAGTCAGGCGACAGCTCGGGAAGTGGCTCGAGCTAGGGCGGTGGCTCGGGCTCCGGTGGCGGCTCAGGCTCGGGCAGTGGCTCGGGATCTGGCGGCGGCTCAGGTTCCGGAGGTGGCTCGAAGTCCGGCGGTGGTTCGAAGTCTGGCGGTGGCTCGGGATCGGGTGGTTCGGCCTGAGCCGGCTGCCGCGCGGAATGCGAACGTGAATCCGTGGGCGAGCGTTGCGCTGATCGCCGCGCATCGTTCCGAGCGGCGGCCGCGCGCGGCGGGTGAGGGAATCCCGGTCGGCGGCGAGCGGGTGCTGGTCACGCCCGATCATCTGGTGCTCGACGAGGAGCGCGCGGGACTGGTCGCGCTCGGCTGCCGATCGCTCGGGCTCTCACGCGCGACGGCGGTGCCGACCTTTGCAGTGCTCGAACGCGAAGGCCCGCGGGGTGGTGAGGAGGCGATGCGGGATCAGCGCGACATCGAGCTGGCGGCCGAACGTCACGGCCTGACTCTGGCACGCCCCGGTGCGGGCGAGACCGGTGGACTGGCACTCGCGCGACTTGCCGCTCCGGCGCGGATGCTCGCGGGGCCGCTCGCTCAGCTGGGACGCTGCGGCGCGCTCGCCACGCTGATCGAGGAGGTCGACGCACTGGACGCCGTCGGTCTGATCGCCGGCACACCGCTTCGCGTGGCCGCGCCGCGTCCGCTTGCAGTGCGATTGCTCGGCAAGCTGTCCGACTGGACCTCGGGCTTCGATCTGGCGGCAGCGCTCATGCGGCATCCGCGGCTTGCGCTCTCTTCGCGCGTGACTCTCGAATGGCGTGGAGCGGACCTGGCGAGCTTGCCGGTGTCCGAGCGTATCGCGGCCGCCGATGCATTCGCGGTGCGGGGCTGGCGGGTCCTGTTCCCTTCCGATGAACGCACGCGTGAGTGGCTGGCGCTCGAGGGGCGTGAGACCGACTGGCGTGCGCTCACTTTCGACGGCGACGGTTCGCTCGACGAGCTGGAGTTCGACGCCGGCGTGCTCGAACCGATGCTGTGGTTGAACCTCGATGCCGCCGCAGTCGAGGCGCGCGGATTCTCGGGCGCGCCGATCGAAGGGGTGTGGGTCGGCCCGCGCGCCACGGTCGAAGATCTGGCTCGACTCGTCACGCGCATGGGCGGACGCCCGCGCGCCGAGTCACTGCGCTTCGTCGTGGTGATGGGCACGCGGCGAGTGCGTGACACCCTGGCCGCGTGCGGACTGCTCGCCGCACTCGAAGCGGCCGGCGCCGAACTGCACGCCTACTCGCCGCACGAGGCGCCGCAGACGCGCGGCGGGCGCTGGCTCATGTGCGCTGGCGAAGGCGGCTGGGGAGCGTGTGGCCCCGACACCATCGCCGCAAGTGCGGTGCTCGGGCGTCTGGCGGACCCGCGCGAACTGGACGCCGCGGAGCTTCCTCCACCACTCGCCGCAGGGTGGCGCGCGTCCGGTCCGCTGGAGCGAAGGCTCGAAGATGCGCGACTGATTCGCGCCGGTGCTGCCAACCCGGCCGCCGAGGTTTCGGTTGCGCCCGCACTGCCGCTCGGACCGCCGCTCGAGGCGGCGCTGCGTGCGGTGTTGATCGCGGACCTCGATCACCTTCCGGAAGAGGGCTGGATTCGCTGGGGGCCTCGTGCACTGGGGGTGCGCCTGCGCCCCGAAGCGCTGGCCCTGCACGTGCTCGCGATCCAGCTCCCGGGGTTCGCCGAGCGGGCGCGGGCAGCGGGAAGCGGCTGCATTCGAGTGCGCGGCGCGATCGGGGAATCCGCCCATTCGCTCGACGAGGCGATCGCGCTGCGTTCGGTCGGGGTGCGCGTCATCCTCGCAACCGGGTACGCTGCGGCGGCGCGACACGCACTGGCGTCACTCGGCATCCTGGCGCTCGAGTGCGCGGGCTCGTGGAGCGTCCCGACACTCGGTCACGAACTCGAGCTGCCCGACCTGCCGCACGCGCTCGAACCGCGCAAGCCGATCGTGTGTCGCGACCTGACGCACGGGCGGCAGTTCACGCTGCGGCATGCACACGACGCACTCGAAATCGACGACTTACGCGCGGGCGGGCGACTCGCCCGCTTCGCGCGCGAAACCGGTGAAGCGCTGGAGCGCACCGGCACCCTCTGACAGGAGAACGAATGCCACACCTCGTGACGCTGATCCCCGGCGACGGCATCGGCCCCGAGTTGGTCGCGGCCGCGTGCCGCGTGCTGACCGAGACCGGGGTGGCGATCGAGTGGGACGTGCAGCAAGCCGGTGCCGACTGCGTCGCCGCCGAAGGCACGCCGTTGCCACCGCGAGTGCTGGAATCGCTGCGCCGCACGCGGGTGGGCTTGAAGGGACCGATCTCGACCCCGATCGGAACCGGATTCCGCTCCGTCAACGTGGCGCTTCGCAAGGAACTCGATCTGTACGTCAATCTGCGACCGGCTCGCACCTACGCCGGCGTTCCGCGCATGGCCCACGACGTGAATCTGGTGATCGTGCGCGAGAACACCGAGGACTTGTACGCCGGACTCGAGTTCGCGAAGGACAGCGAAGGCGTGCGCGAGGTCAGCGCCCTGGTCGCGCGGCTGCTGGGTCGCACGTTTCCGGACGACGCGGGCCTCTCGCTCAAGCCGATCTCGGTCACCGGCAGTCGCCGCATCGCGCGCTTCGCGTTCGAGTACGCGCGCGCGAACGGCCGCCGCAAGGTCACCGCAGCACACAAGGCGAACATCATGAAGGACACCGACGGGCTGTTCCTGAGCGTGACGCGCGAAGTCGCCGCCGGCTACCCCGACATCGAGTTCCAGGATGTGATCGTCGACAACCTGTGCATGCAGCTGGTGCAGCGTCCGCAGCAGTACGACGTATTGCTGCTTCCGAACCTCTACGGCGACATCGTGTCCGACCTGTGTGCAGGACTGGTCGGCGGGTTGGGCGTCGCGCCGGGCGCGAATCTCGGCGACGGCATCGCGATGTTCGAGCCGGTGCACGGCTCGGCGCCCCAGTTCAAGGGCAGCGGTCTCATGAATCCGACCGCGCTGCTGCTGTCGTGCGTGATGATGCTGCAGTACCTGGGTGAGCGCGAAGCGGCGCGGCGGCTCGAGTCCGCGATCACCAAGGTGCTCGCCGAGGGGCGCGTGGTGACGCGCGATCTCAGAGTCGCGGCCGAAGCGGATCGGGCCGCCACCACCGAGCAGATGGCGGACGCGATCATCGATGCGCTCCGAACTGGAGCCCGCCGTGCTCATTGACCTCGCGCGCATCGAAGTATTCGCCGGCAAGGGCGGCGCCGGCTGCATCAGCTTCCGACGCGAGAAGTACGTGCCGAAGGGTGGACCCAACGGAGGTGATGGGGGACGCGGCGGCAGTGTGATCTTCGAGGTGGATGCGCACGTGCGTACGCTGCTCGACGTGCACGAGCGACCCCGCTATCGGGCGCGCGGCGGGCGTGCGGGATCCGGCAACAATCGCACCGGTCGCGACGGCGAGGATCTGGTGCTGCGCCTTCCGCCCGGCACGGTCGTCAAGGATTCGGACTCCGGCGAGGTTCTGATCGACCTGCTGGCGCCGGGGGATCGCTGGGTGGCGGTCAAGGGTGGCCGCGGCGGCCGTGGCAATTCACGCTTCGCGACCGCGACGCATCAGGCGCCGCGACGCGCCGATCCGGGCGAGGCGGGCGAGGAGCGCAAGCTCGAACTCGAACTCAAGCTGATCGCGGACGTCGGGTTGGTGGGACCACCGAACGCCGGCAAGTCCACACTGCTCGCGCGCATCACGCGCGCGCGCCCGAAGATCGCCGACTACCCGTTCACGACCCTCGAACCGCACCTCGGCATCGTCGAGCTCGACCTCGAACGTCGCTTCGTGGCGGCGGATCTGCCGGGTCTGATCGAGGATGCGCATCGGGGACGCGGACTCGGACTCGACTTCCTGCGCCACATCGAGCGCACCCGAGTGCTGCTTCTGATGGCCGACGTCGGCGCGGAGTCGCCAGCATCGGATCTTGCGATGATCGAAAACGAACTGGCGCAGCACAGCAAGACACTGCTCACCAAACCGCGGCTGACCGTGCTGACCAAGGCTGATATCCTGCCGGCCGAAGAACGCGCGGGCGCCGCCGCTCGCGTCGGTGTTCCGGGCGCGCTGCTGATCAGTGCCCAGACCGGTTACGGACTCGAAGAGCTGTTGCAGGCGCTGTGGCTCGCGGTGGCCGCGAGCGATTCGGAGCTTGCGGAGTCCGACGAAACGCGCGACGGCCCCTGGGTTGAGGGTCAGACATGAGCGACGACAAGATCGGAGCGCCGCGTTCCACGGACGTGCTGAACTCGCGGGGACTTTCCGGCAAGCGCGAATACATCCGCGGCCTCGAACAGCGCCGCGACGAGGAAGCACTGTCGCTGCTCGTGGAATGCCTGTGCGACGAGTCGTGGTATCTGCGGGAACTCGCCGAGGAATCGCTGTTGAGGATCGGCGAGAGCTGCTCTCCGGTGCTGTTGCCGCTGCTCGAGCAGGGCCTGTGGTTCACCCGCGCAAGTTCCGCCCGCGTCCTTGGGCGTTTCGCGCGGCGCGAGGCGATCCCAGGTCTGTTGCGCCTTCGCGAGGATTCGAATGCGAGCGTCGCCGATGCGGCGCTCGACGCACTCGTGAGGATCGGCCGACACGGTGGAGCGGCCGCGACGGCTCGCGGACTCCAGGACCTGGGCGACGAGCGCCGACTCGCGGCACTCGAACAGCTCGGGGCCCGGGATCGCGCGTTGCGCGACCGGATCGAGCGGCTCGCCGCCCACGACGAGATCACGCACGCCGCGTCCGGCGCCGACTTGTCGGACGACAGCCCGGCGGTGAAAGCGCTGGAGGAAGGCCTCGAGTGGGAGGTCCTCACCAGCCCGACGCGTCACTCGCCCCCGCGGAAGGCAGGGGAAAGTGAACGATCCGAAAGCGGAGGCGCTTGAAGCGCATCTCTCTCGCGTGCCGCGTGGCGGTGGCGCGCTCGACGGAGCGCCACGCCGCGAACGTGCCGCGCGCCTCGCGGCACTCGGCGCGTGGTCATGGGCGATCGAGGATGCCGGCTATCCCGCGGGCCTGCGAGAGCTGGCCGATCCCCCGGCAGTCGTGTTCGGACGCGGTGTCACGCTGCCACCGCTCGACCGCGCGATCGCGGTGGTCGGAGCACGCGCTGCGACTCCGTACGGGCGGCGTCACGCCGAACGCCTCTCACACGACCTCGCCCGACTGGGGTTCACGATCGTGAGCGGGCTGGCTCGCGGCATCGACCGGGCGGCGCACGAAGGAGCACTCGCCGCCGGCGGCGCGACCGTCGCAGTGCTGCCCTCGGGCCTCGACCACGTGGTGCCGCGCGACCATCGCGAGCTCGCGGAGCGAGTGATCGAACGCGGCACGCTGGTGAGCGAGTACGGTGCGGGCCCGCCGCCCTTCAAGGGCGCGTTCGTGGTTCGCAACCGACTCATCGCCGCGCTCGCGGCCGCGGTGGTGGTGGTCGAAGCCTCGCTCACGAGCGGTGCGTTGCGAACCGCGCAGGTGGCGGCGACGCTCGGGCGGGCGCGCCTTGCGGTGCCGGGCGATCTCGATCGCGAGGTGGCGCGCGGCCCGCACGCGCTGCTGCGCACCGGAGCACTCGTGTGTGAGTCGGCGGCCGACGTGCTCGCGGCGATCGATCGAGCGGATGCCGGGCGGGATCCGACACCGAGTCGCGAGCGGCCGCGTGAACGCGTCGCTGCGGCCGAGGCGCGACCCGCGGTACCGGCGGGTGCGCCGACGATCGCACGCGTGCGCGCGGCCCTCACGTCGACTCCGGCGTGGGTCGAGGGGATCGCGGCCGGCGCGGCAGCTCCACTCGACGAAACGTTCGCGGCGCTGCTCGAGCTCGAGTGGGCGGGACTCGCGGAACGCCTCGCGGGCGGCACGTGGCGCCGCGGCGGCGAGGATGGCATCGCGCGTTCCGAGGCACGATCGAAGGGCGCACGATGAAGCTCTCGCACCGGCTCGAGAGCGTCGCGCTGCACGGTGTCGCGAGCCTGGCCCGTTCGCTCTCGCATTCGCAGGCGCTCGGGCTGGGCGCCCTGCTGGGGAGTACGGTGCAGTCGCTGGGAGTCCGCGCGAAGGTGGCGCGGGCCAATCTCGCGCGAGCATTTCCCGACGCGCCCGCGGCGCGGCGCGCCGCGATCCTGACCGCGCACTATCGAGAGCTCGGTCGGGTCGCGTGCGAGTACCCGCGACTGCCGGAACTGGTGCGGGCGCCATTCGGCGAAGTGATGGCGGCGACGCGCGGGGTCGAACACCTCGATGCCGCGGCGCGTGATGGCCGCGGTGCGATCATCCTGACCGCGCACTATGGAGCGTTCGAGTTCGGAGGCGCATGGATCGGACAGCGGCACCCGACCTCGTTCGTCGTGCAGGGAATCTCCAATCCATCCGTCGATGCGTGGGTCACCGCACTCCGGCACCGAGCTGGAATCGGGACGCTGCGGCTCGGCGAGAGCCGCGGCATCGTGCGTGCGTTGCGCGAGAATCGCTTCGTCGCGATGCTGGCGGACCAGGATGCGCGGCGCGCCGGGGTGTTCGTCCCGTTCTTTGGATCGCCGGCCAGCACGCCGCGGGGACCGGCCGCACTCGCGCTGCGCGCGCGGGTGCCGCTGCTGATGGGCTGGGTCACGCGCCGCGACGACGGTCGACTCGAGCTCGAGATTCTGCCGAAGCTCGAGGTGCCGGATCCCGACGCTCCTGATGCAGTGAGTCGACTCACCGCACTCCACGTCGCGCTGCTCGAGGACAGGGTCCGGGCGGCTCCCGAGCCCTGGTTCTGGCTTCACCGCCGCTGGAAGACCCCACCGCCGCCCCTCGCGGAGGAGAAGTGAGTCACCGCTACGAGTTGCGCGTCCGCTATGGCGATACCGATCAGATGGGCGTCGCGTACTACGGAAACTATCTGCGCTGGTTCGAAATCGGCCGCGCCGAGATGCTGCGCGCGCTCGGTACGACCTATCGCGCGGTCGAGGCCTCGGGCATTCGGTTGCCGGTGCTCGAGGCGCACTGCCGCTATCGGTTGCCCGCGCGCTACGACGATCGACTCGAGATCGAGACCCGCGTCGAATCGATCGGGCGTGCGACGGTCCGCTTCGAGTATCGGATCTTCAACGCTGACGAGCAGCGGGAGCTGGCGAACGGCTGGACCGAGCACTGCTTCCTCGACCTCGCGGGCCGGCCGGTCAAGCCGAGTGCAGAATTGCGTGAGCTGCTCGAGCGGGGCCGGGAAGGGAACCGCTCGAGCTGACGCTCGCGGCTCGATCGTGAGTCCGGATGGAGCCTGTTGCGGGCAGGTCAGGTCAGATCAGGTCAGGTCAGGGCAGTGCAGGGCAGGCAGGGCAGGGGCGAGGGCGCGGTCATGCTGCTGATTTCGCTTGACGACTTTCGGGCGCGACATCGCCGCGACGCACGACTCGCCCGCTGATCTCGCTGCAGCGTTCGCCACGTGCGCGGAGCTGCACGCAACTCGCGCGGCGCTGAATCGTTTTCGCGCGGCTCGCCGCGAGGCGCCGTGCCGGCCTGCAATTGCGCCGCGAATGCGCATGATATGAAG
>JABFRW010000166.1 GCA_013140805.1 Candidatus Eisenbacteria bacterium | reverse complement strand
GGCGTCGCGCCCGCGCCAAGTGTCGCCGAGCGCTCGAGTGGCGGGAGCGGCCCGCCACCACCGGTCAGGCGACGCTCCATCGCTTCGAGCTTCTCGAGCAGCTGTCCGATCGATTCGCCGGGTTCGAGTGTCGCCATCTGGAGCACCGCCACTTCGAGATGCACCATCGGGTGGGGGCTGTCACGCATCGGCCACACGCTGTCAGCCGCCAGCTTGAGCAGCCGCAGCAGGTCGTGTTCGCTCCAGCCGTCCGCCTGCGCCCGCAGGCGATCGAGGTCGGCCGGCGCGAGCGGAATGAGATCGTTCGCCTGCGGATCGATGCGCATCACCAGCACGTGTCGCAGGTGCTCGCCGATGCCCTCGGCGATCTCGCGCGGGTCCATGCCCTTTTCGAACGCTTCGTGCAGTGCCTCGAGCGCCGCCCGGGCATCGCGCGCCGTGACCGCGCCGACGATCTGGAAGAACACCTGGCGGTCGGCCAGGCCGAGCACCCGCCTCACCAGTTCCTCGTCGATCTTCGACTCGCCGGCCGAGACCACCTGGTCGAGCGCGCTGACGGCATCGCGCATCGAACCCTCGGACTTCTGCGCGATCAGCAGCGCCGCGCCCTCGGTCAGCTCGAACTTGACGCCGTCCGAGTCCTTGCGCTCGCGAGCAGTGATGTCCTGCAGCCGATCGGCGACCTTGCGCAACGGGACGCGCCCGAAGTCGAAGCGCTGCGTGCGCGAGCGAATCGTGTCGGGGAGTTTCTGCGGATCGGTGGTGGCGAAGATGAACACCAGGTGAGGCGGCGGCTCCTCGAGCGTCTTGAGCAGCGCCGCGAACGCGTCGCCCGACAGCTGGTGAACTTCGTCGATGATCACCACGCGATTGCGCCCGCCGGTCGGCGCGAAGCGCACCTTCTCGCGCAGCGCCTGGACGTCCGCGATGCCGCGATTGGAGGCGCCGTCGATTTCCGCCACGTCGAGCGACACGCCGCTCGTGATCTCGGTGCACGAGGTGCACGCGTTGCAGGGCTCCGCACCGGTGCCGCGGCGCTCGCAGTTGAGCGCCTTCGCCAGGATTCGCGCACTCGTGGTCTTGCCGACGCCTCGTGCCCCGCACAGCAGATAGGCGTGCGCCACGCGGCCGCTCTCGATCGCGCGGGTCAGCACCGAGCTGACGTGATCCTGCCCGACCAGATCGGCGAAGGTCTGTGGCCGGTACTTGAGTGCGAGCGCGCGATGGGCCATGGGAGTGGTCGAAACCTGCTCGGTTCGGCCCTCGCGCGGCGCGGCCGCCGGCGGAGGCCACAAGAAAAAGGGCCAGGGTGAACAGCGGCACACCCGACGGATTGCTTACCGCTGCTACCTTCCGGTCCTGACGGGGTTCACAAGTTCGGATTGCGCTGCGCCTGGCCCACAGGCAGATGGGACCGGCTCAAAAACTCGGGTCCCACCAGAGAAGATGGTGGAGATGATCGGGATCGAACCGACGACCTCCTCGTTGCGAACGAGGCGCTCTCCCAACTGAGCTACATCCCCACGAGACTTGGGGTTGGCCGTGCACGGGAGGTTCTGGACGCACCCGGCACGTCAACGAGGGCCGCATTCTAGCAGCGAAGTTCGGGCGGTCAAGCGCGGCCGTCGGCCGGACGAGCAGCTCCTGTCGAGTCGGTCGGCTACTATCGCGCGCATGCACGGCGAACTCACGGGCTGGATCCAGCGCATGGGTCAGGGTGATGCGGCAGCGCTCGAGAAGGTCGTCCAACTGCTCTACGACGAACTGCGCGGGATCGCACGCCAGCGCCTTCGCAACGAGCGCAGCGGCCACACGCTGAGTGCGACTGCGCTGGTCAACGAGGCCTACCTGCGGCTCGCGCATCACGAGAAGCTGCCGTCGGAGAGCCGCACTCAGTTTCTCGCAGCCGCCTCGAACACCATGCGCCGCGTCCTCGTGGACTACGCCCGCGCCCGCCTGCGGCACAAGCGCGGAGGAGCCGCCGAGCACATCTCGCTCGACGAGGCCGAGCCGTTCATTTCGGAAGCGGAGGCGGACGAGATCCTGGCGCTCGAGGACGCGCTCGAGCGCCTGAGTCGCGCGAATCCGCGCGCCGCGGAGGTGGTGCAGCATCGATTCTTCTCGGGGCTCACGGTTGACGAGATCGCGTCCCACCTCGCGCTCTCGTCCAAGACTGTGCAGCGCGACTGGATTGCCGCACGTGCCTGGCTGCGCAAAGAGGTGATCCGCGGCCTGGCGCTGCCCGAATAGCGCAGTATGTCCGGCGGCGTCCCGCTTCGTCGCCACTAGAGATACACGCCATGGACTCCCGGACCTGGGAAGCGATCGAGACGATCTTCCACGCGGCGCTCGAGCGCTCGCCCACCGAGCGCGAGCGCTTCGTGGCCGAAGCGTGCGCCGGGGACTCGACGTTGCGCGCCGAAGTGACCGCGATGCTCGCCGCCCACACCGCCACCGGGCTGCGCATCGAGGATTCGTTGCTGCGCGCGCTGCTCGAGCCGGGACCGGCGCTGCGCGCAAGTACGCGGGCCGGAGCGTGGCGACTCGTCGAGCCACTGGGCGAAGGTGGCATGGGCGATGTGTGGCTTGCCGAACGCGCCGATGGCGCCTACGAGCAGCGCGCCGCGATCAAGCTGGTGCGCGCGGGGCTCCGCTCGTTCGATCTCATCGCGCGCTTCCTGCGCGAGCGACAGGTGCTCGCACAACTCACGCATCCGAACATCGCCCGCCTGTTGGACGGCGGAACCACTGAGGACGGCACCCCGTTCCTCGCCATGGAGTTCGTCGCGGGTCAGCCGATCCACACCTGGTGCCTCGAGCGTTCGCTCCCGCTGGCGGAGCGCCTACGGCTGTTCGCCCAAGTGTGCGACGCGGTGCGATTCGCGCATGCCAATCTCGTGATTCACCGCGACATCAAGCCGGGCAACATTCTCGTCACTTCCGAAGGCCGCCCGGTGCTGCTCGACTTTGGCGTCGCGAAGCTGTTGGAGCCGGACTCGCGAGACGGGCTTCGCACGCAGGCCGACGATCGCATTCTCACGCCTGACTACGCGGCCCCCGAACAGCTACGAGGTGACCCGATCACAACCGCCACGGATGTGTGGGGACTCGGAATGCTTCTGCTCGAACTGGTCACCGGCAAGCAGGCGTTTCGTTCCGAGGGGCGGCCGTTCGCGGAGGTCGAGCGTCGCTTGGTCGAGTGGCAGCCACCACGTCCGAGCGACAGAGTCGCGGATCGCTCGCTTGCGCGCGCGCTGCGCGGGGATCTCGACGCGATCGTGCTCACCGCGCTCCACCACGATCCTGCACGACGCTACCGATCGGCCGATCAGCTGGCGGCCGACATCGATCGTTTCCTGCGGGGACTTCCGATCGAGGCGCGACCCGACAGCGCGCGCTATCGCATCGCCAAGTTCGTGCGCCGGCACCGGCTGCCGGTGGCCGCAGCGACGGCACTCGCGCTGACTCTGGCGGCGTTCGCAGCGGTCGCCACGCTCCAGGCCCGCCGCATCGCGCTCGAACGCGATCACGCGCGCGCCGAAGAGACTCGAGCGACGCGCGTGTTGTCGATGCTGGTCGAGTTGTTCGAGGTGAGCAATCCACGCAACCACCCCGGTGGCGACAGCCTGCGGGTCGGCGATCTGTTGAAGCTTTTCGAGTCGCGCATCGAAGGCGCCACGGATCAGCCGCTCATCCAAGGCCGGCTGTGGGAGACGATGGCCTCGATTCATGGCTCGCGCAGCCAGCTCGCCGCACAGCGCGCAGCGCTCGACAGGGCGCTCACAGCGGCTCGGACCGCGCGCTCGGAAGACCTGGCGCTCAGGATTCGGGTCGCCCAGGCGGTGCTCGCGGCGCGTCTCGAAGGTCAGGACGTTGCAGTGCCCCGGCTCGAAGCGGCACTCGCGGACCACGTCGCCCGCTATGGAGCCGACGACGTGCGCACGGCCGACGCCATGGCGTGGCTCGGGGGCATTCATCCCGAGCGGGAGAAACGCGTGGCGCTTCTCGAACGGGCCTATGCGATCCGGCAGCGGATCGAGCCCAGCGGCTCGGTCGAGATGGCTGCGGTGCTCAACTCGCTCGCGGGAAATCGCTGGGCGGAAGGCGCATTCGATCGGGCGCTCACTGAGTATGATCGCGGGATCGCGATGCTGTCGCGTTTCGTCTCGGCGGACAATCCCGAGCTGCTGACCATTCGCTTCAACCGCGCCGATTGCATGGCGTCGACCGGGTCGTTCGAAGATGCGCTCCCCGAACTGTGTGACGTGCTGGCGCGCCGCCGCCGCGTGCTCGGCAGCGAGAACACCGCTACCGCGGCGAGCCTGATGAGCCTCGGGCAGCTCTACTCGAACCTCGGGCGCCACGCCGAGGCCGCCGACACGATTCGCGCCGGGCTTGCGACGTTGCTGCGCGTGTTCGGGCCTGGCACGCATGCTC
>JABFRW010000165.1 GCA_013140805.1 Candidatus Eisenbacteria bacterium | reverse complement strand
GCACACGGCAACCATAGCAGCCCGATGCCGCGTCACCGGCACCGCGGCGGTCGGACGGTGGTCGCGACCGGATCGAAAGCGGCCGGTCGGGCGCTGCGAAGCGCAGCCTGCCGCGTGCCGAATCGTGCACAACGCACGACCGTCGGTGATGGAGATCGCGTAAACCGCCGCAATCGCCAGTGGTGAGGTCGTTCGTCGCAACGATGCGACGGCGGCAGGCGGATTGCTTGTGGGCGCGGTGCGCCCGTGAAGCCGAAGTTCGAGGCAGGAGGTCCAGGATGGATCACTACATTCCCAAGCGTCGCATTCCCGTCACGCTGTGGTCCGACCACGTGCCGGGTGTACAGGGTTCGGTGTTCCTCGACCTCGATCCGTCGGGAAACCGGCATCAGACGGTGCTCGAGAAGCTGAACGAGCCCGCGCGCTTCCTGGCGGTCGCAATCGGCGCCGAGGGCCGTATCCAGCTCTTCAACAAGCATCGCCTGGCGCGCATCACGGCCGGCAAGCAGGTCGCTCAGTCCGACGTGTTTGCGCGCGGCTTCCTGCCGTGGCGCGAGGAGCACGCCGAGGTCCGGCTGGCCGACGGCACCGCCCTGGTCGGGCGGGTCTGGATGCCGCTCGCGCGCGAAACGCAGCGTCTCTCGGACTTTCTGAATCAGCACGACTGGGAATTCTTCCCGCTGCTCACGCCGAGCGCCATTCATCTGATTCACAACGCGGCGGTGGTCGGGGTCGAGTTGCCGGAGAGTGCCGGAGCGCCGCTGTCCCCGCTCGAGGGCGAGGAACGCGCCGCCTAGTTGTCCGTCGGTGCGCTCGCGTGCACACTGCGCGCATGCTCGAGCGCAATCGACGAACGGCCACCGGACCCGCGGCGCGATGAGCTCGCTGCGCGTCGCGTTCGTGCAGGGCCGCCCGAGCTTCGGTCGCACGGACGAGAACCTGGAACGCGGCCTCGCGCTCGCCGCTCCGGTCGCCGCCGACCTCGTGGTGCTCCCGGAGTTGTGGAGCACCGGATACGTCTTCTCATCGCACGCCGAGGTCGCTTCGCTGGCCGAGGATGCGGCGTCGGGAGCCACGGCGCGCGCCCTGAAAGCGGCGGCACGTCGCGAGCGCCGCCACTACATCGCCGGCTTCGCCGAGGCCGCGCGTGGCGGACCGTTCAACAGCGCCATGCTGGTCGGCCCGTCGGGAGTGAAGGCGGTGTACCGCAAGCTCCATCTGTTCGAGCGCGAACGCCACTGGTTCAAGCCCGGCAACCTGGCGCTCGAAGTCTCGCGCGTCGGCCCCGCACGGGTCGGCATGCTGATCTGCTTCGACTGGCGATTCCCCGAAGCGGCGCGAGTCCTCGCGCTCGCGGGCGCCGACGTCATCGCGCATCCGTCGAACCTGGTGTTCCAGCATGCGCAGGAAGCCATGCGGACCCGCGCGCTCGAGAACCAGCTCTATGTGGTGACCGCCAACCGCACCGGCGCGGACGTGCGGCCCGCCGGCCGGGTCGCGTTCACCGGCCGCTCGCAGCTCGTCGACACCTGGGGCCGGGTGATGGTGCGGGCCGGAGTGCGTGACAGCGTTGCGCACGCGGCGGACTGCGACCTCGCGCTCGCGCGACGCAAGCGCCTCACCTCGGTCACGCCGCTGTTCGCGAATCGCCGCCCGGAGTTCTACGCCGCGATCACCGCACGCCCGGCGCGGGCGCGCTCGCGCGGCTGATCCGGTAGGCTGCGCCGATTCGAACGCTCCACTTTGAGATCTGCCGTCGGACCCATCGATCCGGAGGACGCTTGGACGCCACCGCCCGCACCGATGCCGCACGCGAGGCCGTCATACGGAAGTTTATCGCCGACCTCGAACGTGAGCTGATCCCGCTGCATCTCGAGTACCACGAGGCGACCTGGAAGTTTCAGGTCAGCGGTGACGCGTCGGCGGAGCGCGAGAGCGCCGAGCTCGAGACCCGCATCCGCAAAGTGCTCGCCCGTCCGGAGTCGTTCCGGGTGCTCGACGAGGCACGGAGCAGCGGTGGGGTGACCGACCCGTTGCTGGCGCGGCAGCTCGCGATGCTCTACAACGAGCATCGTTCGCAGCAGATTCCGCCGGCTCACATCGAGCGCATCGTCGCGCTCGAGAAGCAGCTCGAGGGGCGGTTCAATCGATTCCGGGCTCAGCTCGACGGCGAAGCCGTCAGCGACAACGCGCTGCGCGAGGTGCTGCGGCACTCGACCGATTCGCAGAAGCGTCGCCGCGCGTGGGAGGCGTCGAAGCAGGTCGGAGCCGAAGTCTGTGGCGACCTGTTGAAGCTGGTGGGGCTGCGCAACGAGTCGGCGCGGCTGATCGGATTTCCGAACTACTACTCGATGATGCTGACGCTCGACGAGTTCGACGAGACCGAGTTGTTCGCGCTGCTCGATCGCGTCGAGGCGGGAACCCGGCCGATCTGGCACGAGTACAAGCGCGACCTCGACCAGCGCCTGGCCGTGCGGTTCGGCGTGCAGGCCGAGGAGCTGGCGCCGTGGCACTACAGCGACCCGTTCTTCCAGGAGGCGCCGGCCGCCGAGGTGAGTCTCGATCCGTTCTTCGAAGGCAAGCAGCTCGAGGCGCTCACTCAGAACTACTTCGAGGCGGTGGGATTCGAGATCGGCGACTTGCTGGCCCGCTCCGATCTGTACGAGAAGGCTGGCAAGTGTCCGCACGCCTTCTGCATGAGCATGGATCGTGGCATCGACATCCGCGTGCTCTGCAATCTGCGCTCGAACGAGGGCTGGATGAGCACCATGCTGCACGAGTTCGGGCACGCGGTGTACGACAAGTACGTCGATCCGTCACTGCCTTACTTCCTGCGCGCCTACGCACATCTGACCTGCACCGAGGCTTCCGCGATGCTGTTCGGTCGCCTGTCGAAGAACCCGCAGTGGCTGGTGCGTTATGCAGGTGCACCGGCGGCGGAGGCGGAGGGAAAGGCGGCGGCGCTGGCGCGCGCGATTCGCGGTCAGCTGGTCGTGCAGACGCGCTGGATGCTCGTCATGTGTCACATGGAGCGCGCGCTCTACAGGGACCCGAGCCAGGACCTGGACACCCTGTGGTGGGATCTGGTCGAGCGCTTCCAGAACTTGAAGCGCCCCGCGGGCCGCACGGCGCCCGACTGGGCGGCGAAGATTCACTTCAGCGTTGCGCCGGTCTACTACCACAACTACCTGCTGGGGGAGATGACGGCGTCTCAGCTTCAGGCGTGGCTGCTGCGTGACACGATCGGCCCCGGCGCCGATCCGTGGGGGCGCTACGTCTCGAGCCCCGACATCGGCCGCACGCTGCGCGAGAAATACTACGCGCTGGGTCGCCGCTTCGACTGGCGCGAGACCATCGCGCGCGCCACCGGCAAGCCGCTCGACGTGGACGCCTACGTAGACGAGCTGGCCGGTCGCGTCTGAGCGGCACGTGAGCGCGGCTCGGCTCGATCCCCGCACCCGGGTCGGGAGCGTTCATCTGCGCGTGCGCGAACCCGACGTCGCGGCGGCTTTCTACCGCGAACGGCTCGGGCTCGTCGATCGCTCGGGCGATGCCGCGACCGTGCGACTCGGCACTGCCGACGCAGAGCTCCTGGTGCTGCACGGCGATCCCGCCGCGGTGCCCGCACCCGGCACCACCGGGCTCTACCATTTCGCGATCCTCGTACCGTCGCGCGCCGATCTGGCGCGATCGCTGGCGCGGCTGGCGGAGACGCGCACGCCGCTGCAGGGTGCCTCCGATCACGGTGTGAGCGAGGCCCTCTACCTGGTCGATCCCGAACGCAACGGCATCGAGATCTACCGTGACCGTGAAGTCTCGGAGTGGCCGCGTACTTCGGCGGGGCTCGCCATGAAGACGGATCCCCTCGATCTTGACGCGCTGGTGCTCGAACGCGGCGATCCTGCGTTGCCGGTGATGCCGGCCGGAACCCGCATCGGCCACGTTCACCTGCACGTCTCCGAGCTCCCGCGGGCCGAGCGTTTCTACTGCGACGTACTCGGCTTCGACTTGATGCAGCGGCTCGGCCACTCGGCGGCGTTCGTTTCGGCCGGCGGCTATCACCACCACGTCGGTCTCAACACCTGGGCCGGTGACGGGGCTCCGCCGCCGCCATCGGGAGCGGCGGGGCTCGCGCATTTCGAGCTGCGGGTGTCCGACGAGGCGGCCGTGGCCGTCGCCCGTGCACGCCTCGGTGCCGCCAAGGTCGCAACCGAAACGATCGGCGCGGGGATCGCATTCTGGGATCCGTTCGGGCATCGCGTCGAGCTGTTGACCGAGCCGCGATGAGCACGTCTCCTGTCGCCACACCGCTGCCGCTCGAGGGCGTCACGGTGCTCGACCTGTCGCGAGTGCTCGCGGGGCCCTACGCCACGCAGATGCTCGGCGATCTGGGAGCCGACGTGTGGAAGCTCGAACGGCCCGGCAGTGGCGATGAGACGCGCGGCTGGGGGCCGCCGTTCATCGGTGAGACCTCGGCGTATTTTCTGTCGGTCAACCGCAACAAGCGCAGTGCCGCGATCGATTTCGAGGACGCCGCGCAGCTCGCCGCAGTGCGCAACGCTGCGCGCGCCGCCGACATCGTGGTCGAGAACTTCCTGCCGGGCGCGCTGGTTCGATTCGGCCTCGATGCCGCAACGCTGCGCCGCGAGCATCCGGAGCTGATCGTGTGCTCGATCACCGGCTACGGTCAGGACGGACCGTGGGCCATGCTGCCGGGTTACGACGCGGTGCTGCAGGGATTCGTCGGCTTGCAGAGCATCACCGGCGAGGCCGACGGGCCACCGCTCAAGGTCGGAGTCGCGGTCATCGATGTCATGACCGGCGTGCACGCGGCGGCCGCGATGCTCGCGGCCTACATCGGCCGACTGCGGCACGGAGCGGGAGCCCATCTCGATCTGTCGCTAGTCGACGTCGGGATCGCCTCGCTCGTCAACGTGGCGCAGGCGGCCCTCTCGACCGGCAAGCCGGCGCGGCGTTACGGCAACGCGCATCCGCAGATCGTGCCGTATCAGACCTTCGAGGCATCCGACGGTGCGCTGGTGGTGGCGGTCGGCAACGACGAGCAGTGGCAGAGGCTGTGTGCCGCGATCGGCGCTCCGGAGCTGGGTGCTCGAATCGATTGGACGACGAATGCCGGTCGCGTGCTCGACCGCGCCGAGGTGATCGCGTTGATCGGCTCGCGGCTGCGAGGCGCCACCTGCGCGGAGTGGATGGCGCGGTTCGGCGCGGCGCGAGTGCCGGCCGGCCCGGTTCGGGAGGTCGCGGACGTCGTCGCGGAGCCGGAGCTGAGACGCCGGGGGCTCGTCACCGAAGGTGTGTCCGGGCAGGGATTTAACACCGCACTCTTCAACCTGCCCTGGAAGTCGGATGGAAGTCGGCCGCCGCTCAAATTCCCACCGCCGGCACTCGGCCAGCACACGGCCGAGTTCATGGCGCGATTCGGCTCCGCCGGGGCGCGCGCAGTCTCGTGCCCTTCCTGACGGGCTCGCTCGCGGCGCGAAACGTCGCTCTCGCGTGACGGTGCCGCGGAGCCGATAACCGCGACGTAACCCGCGGCGGCGGTTGGATTCGCGCAGGTTCCACGCCTAAGATGCGCGCGCACTTCAGACGACACTGACTTCGGGGTTCGGCCTGCAGCCCCGCGCGTTCTTTCGAGGAGGTTTCGAGTGTCCACCCAGACCGGCGCCCCCGGTGTCGCCACCAAGGCGACCCTGTCATTCGAGGGCAAGACGATCGAGCTTCCGGTGGTCCGGGGCTCCGAAGGCGAGATGGGCGTCGTGATCGAGACGCTGCGCGCGCAGACCGGCCTCATCACCATGGATCCGGGCTTCGGAAACACCGGATCGTGTCGCAGCGCCATCACGTTCATCGACGGCGAGCAGGGCATCCTGCGCTACCGCGGATACGACATCGCGGACCTTGCGGCGAACAGCACCTTCCTCGAAGTCGCGTGGTTGCTGATCCACGGCGAACTGCCGACCCGCTCGCAGCTCGACGAGTTCGACGTCGAGGTCTCGCGCCACACGTTGCTGCACGAGAACTTCCGCCGCTACTTCGAGGCGTTCCCGAAGGATGCGCATCCGATGCCGGTGTGCGCCGCTGCGGTCGCCGCGCTGGCGACGTTCTACCAGGATCCCGAGACCGACAAGACGCTGCACGAGACGGTGGTGCGACTGATCGCCAAGATGCCGACCATCGCCGCCTACTCGTACAAGCACTCGATCGGTCAGCCCTCGATCTATCCGCAGAACCGGCTCGACTACTGTTCGAACTTCCTCAACATGATGTTCGCAACCCCGGCCGAACCGTACGAAGTCGATCCGGTGTTCGCGCGAGCGCTCGATCTGCTGCTGATCCTGCACGCCGATCACGAGCAGAACTGCTCGACCAGTACGGTGCGGGTGGTCGGCAGTTCGCGCGCCAATCTGTTCGCGAGCATCTCGGCGGGTATCAGCGCGCTGTGGGGACCGCTGCACGGCGGCGCGAACCAGCAGGTCATCGAGATGCTGGAACGCATCGAAGCCGAGGGCGGTGACGCTCAGTCGTTCGTGGACAAGGCGAAGGACAAGAAGGACAACAGCCGCCTGATGGGCTTCGGGCATCGCGTCTACAAGAATTACGACCCACGTGCCGCGATCCTCAAGCAGTCGTGCGCCGAGGTGCTCAAGAAGCTCGGCATCCAGAGCCGCCAGCTCGAGATCGCGATGAAGCTCGAAGAGATCGCGCTGCGCGACGACTACTTCGTGAGCCACAAGCTCTACCCGAACGTCGACTTCTACTCGGGCATCATCTACAAGGCGCTCGGAATTCCGGTCAACGCTTACACCGTGATGTTCGCGATCGGGCGGCTGCCGGGCTGGATCGCGCAGTGGCTCGAGATGCGTCGCGATCCGGAGACGCGCATCGCGCGGCCGCGCCAGATCTACACCGGCGCGACGCTGCGGCCCTATACACCGATGGAGCGCCGCGGATGAGTGGCGGGGCAGGCGGACTCGACGGCGTGGTCGCGGCGCAGACCGCGCTGTCGCACGTCGATGGTCAGGCCGGCCAGCTCATCATCGGTGGCTACTCGGTCGAGGAGCTGGCCGGCCATGCCTCGTTCGAGGAGGCCGCGCACCTGCTGTGGCGCGGCCACCTGCCGAATCCCGCCGAGCTCGCGACGCTGAATCGCGAGCTGACGACACTGCGCGAGTTGCCGGCGATTGCGTTGTCGGTGTTGCGTTCGGCCGTCGCGGCGCCCCCGATCGACGCGCTGCGGATGGCGGTCGCGACGCTGTCGCTCGACGTCGTGGATCCGAACGACATTTCACCCGCGGCCGATTACGCGCAGGCCAAGATGCTCGCGGCGCGCTGTCCGACCCTGGTGGCCGCCCACCTGCGGATGGCGGCGGGGAAGGAGCCGATCCGGCCACGCGAGGATCTGGGGCTGGCGGCGAACTTCCTGTACATGGTGCACGGGCGGGAGCCGGACGCGATCGCAGCGCGCGCACTCGACACCTACTGGGCGACGGTCATGGACCACGGCATGAACGCCTCGACGTTCACCGCACGCGTGATCGCGAGCACGCGCTCCGACATGACCAGTGCGGTGACCGGTGCGATCGGGGCGCTGAAGGGCCCTCTGCACGGCGGCGCGCCCGGGCCGGTCCTCGGCATGCTGGTCGAGATCGGCAGCGCCGAGAACGCGGAGCCGTGGCTCGAGAAGGAACTCGCGGAAGGCCGGCGTCTGATGGGATTCGGCCATCGCGTCTACAAGGTGCGAGACCCGCGCGCCGAGGTATTGAGCAAGGTCGCGGACGGCATGGCGGCCGCGAAGCTCGAGGACCGCAAGCTCTTCGACCTCGCAAGGCATGTCGAGCACACGGCACTGCGCGTGCTCGACCGGCACAAACCGGGCCGCAACCTGCGCACCAACGTCGAGTTCTACACCGCACTGGTGCTGCAGTCGCTCGGGCTGCCGCCGAACGCTTTCGTCGCGATGTTCGCGTGCGGCCGCGTGGCCGGCTGGTGTGCGCACGTGATCGAACAGCACGCGCTCGATCGGCTGATCCGCCCGCAGTCCGAGTACGTGGGCCCGCGCGGACTCACGATCCGGCGGTGAGCGCGATCGTCCGGCTCGGTACCCAGGGCTGGTCGCAGCGCGACTGGGTCGGGACGTTCTTCCCGCCGGGCTCCAAGCAGGAGCACTACCTGCCGTTCTATGCGCAGGTGTTCGACACCGTGGAACTCGACACCACGTTCTACCATCCGCCGCGCGCCTCGGTGGTGCGGTCGTGGGCGCGCCACACGCCGTCGACGTTCCGGTTCACCGCCAAGGTGCCGCAGCGCATCACCCACGAAGCGCGGCTCTCGAACATCGCCGAGCATCTGGTCGCGTTCGTCGCGTCACTCGAACCACTCGGTGAACGCCGCGGCCCGCTGCTCGTTCAGCTGCCCGCCGAGTTCACGCGCGACAAGGGCAGTCACGGCGTGCTGGCGCGCTTCCTCGCCGCGGCCCCGCAGGACGCTCGGCTCGCAGTCGAGTTCCGGCATGCCTCGTGGCATCGCGAAGAGGTGTTCGATTTGCTACGCAAGCACCGCGTCGCGTTCGCGTGGACCGAGTGGCGATCGCTGCCGCGCGTCACCCAGGTGACCGCCGACTTCCTCTACCTGCGCTGGATCGGGAATCGCGCGGATCTGGATCGCTTCAACGAAGTCCAGATCGATCGCGCCGACTCGTTCGCGTCGTGGCAGGCCGACCTCGAGCGCGTGCTTCCGCAGGTGCGCGAGGTGTACGGCTACTTCAACAACCACTGGGCCGGGCACTCGCCCTCGAGCGCCAACGAGATGAAGCGCCGTCTGGGTCTCGAGCCGATCGACTGGAAGTCGCTGTGGCCGCAGCGGGAGTTGTTCTAGATCGAGAGTCGACTCGACCGCTCGACCGCTATCGGACGACGATCAGCTTGCGGACGACGGCCTCGTTGCCCTGGATGAGTTTCAGGACGTAGAGCCCGGCCGTCGGCACCGCCTCCGAGTCGAGGGTCACGTCGCGACGCGCCGGATCGGAGGCCGCGATCTCGCGGCTCCAGCGGCGGCGTCCGGCGAGGTCGATCAGCTCGAGCCGAGCTGAACTCAAGGGGGATCGCGTCACGGCGACACGTGCGCCGAGCCCGGAACCGACCGGATTCGCGAACTCCAGCGCCAGGCGAGGGGCGCTCGGGATTTCGATCGAAACCTCGGGCGCCAGCTGCTCGGCCGCTTCGCCGGCCTCGCGGTAGCCGAGCCGGTAGCGGAACGGTCCGCTGCCGGGAATCGGTTCCTCGAACTCGATCCGATCACCGGCGATCCGTCCGGCGCCGACTTCGGCCCACTGTCCGACAGGCGCGCGTCGAGACACGGTGGCCGACGAGACACTTCCGTGGAGTGCGTGCCACGAGATCTTCACCCGTCCCGAGACCAACTCGCCGCGAACCAGAGAAATCGTGACCGCCGTGGGAAGGTCGGGCGTGTCGTTCATGAGGAGCGTGAGCGCGTCCTCGGCGAATGCCGCGGTGACGATGTCGCGACGCCCGTCGAGATCGAAGTCGGCGACGGCGATGCCGAAGGGCTGTCCCTCGGTGCCGAACGCGATCGGCGGTGCCAGGTCGCCGGCGAACGTGCCACGCAGAATCGAGACCATGCGCGGAGAGTTCCCGATCACGACGTCCGGGATGTGGTCGCCGTTCACGTCGGCGACCGTCATAGGTCCCACGCCGGGGCCGGCTTGGAACTCCTGACCGGTCGCGAAGGTGCCTTCGCCCCGTCCGCGCAGGAGCACAACGGTCGAGTAAGAGCGCGCGGCCACGAGGTCCGCATTCCCGTCGCGATCGAAGTCGTCGACCACCAATGCCCCGATCCCTCGCTCGATTTGTCTGAACGCCTCGAAGCTCCCATCCCCGCGACCTTCGAGCACCACGATCCAGCCGCCGACGGATTGAGAGCCGTGGGAGCAGGCAATTTCCTCGGGCCCGGCGAGCACCAGATCGAGATCGCCATCGTGATCCAGATCGGCGACTGCTACGCGCGAAGTCAGGTATCCGGTCTCGAAATCGGTCCGCGCTCCGAGTGTGCCGTCGCCGGCGCCGAGAAACACCGAGACCGTGCTCGGCGAGTAACACCCGCAGTCGCACGTGGACCCGTGCGCATTGGCGACAACCACGTCGCGTCGGCCATCTCCGTTCACATCGGCGACCACCATCGACGTGGCGCTCGCGTCCGCCGGGTAGTCGACACGCGCGCCGAAGCCGCCGCCGGGCACGCGAGGAAAGATCGAAACGACCCCCATGGGCAGGTAGGCGAGGGTCAGGACTTCCGGCCGCCCGTCGGAATCGAGGTCGCCGACCGCAACTTCGTTCGCACCGCGCGGGACGGGGAGCACGATCATCGGTTCGTAGCCGCCGTCGGGAAGCCCCAGGTGCACCGTGAGGCGATTCTCGAGCGGATTCGTCGCCACGAGGTCAGGTCGAGCATCGCCGTTGAGATCCGCAGCGATGACGCCGGTGGGGAAGTCGCCGGTCGCGACTCGGCGCACTTCTACGAAGCGCCCTGCGCCCCGTCCCTTGAGGAGGCCGATCGTGCCTCCGCTGACGTGGGCGGCGACGATGTCATGCTCGCCGTCGCCATCGAGGTCTACGAGCTCCGAAGAATTCGGCGCGTAGCCTCCGAGATAGTCGGCGCGATCCGGGAACGAGCCGTCGCCGACGCCTCTCAGCACCGTGATCCTTTCATCCGTGCTGCACGAAGCGATCAGGTCGACGTGCCCGTCGAGATCCACATCGCCGATCGTCACATGGTTCGGACCCCGTGCGCACGCGACCTGCATCGGCGCTGCGAATGCCCGGTCCTGGCGGCCACGAAAGATCGACAGGTCCGCCACGCCGGTGTTGGCGGCGAGCAGATCCGGGATTCCGTCCTCGTCGACGTCTCCAATCGTGACGCCGAGTGTCGAGGACCCGGCCTGCAGAAGCACCGGTGACTCGAACCCGCCGGCGGCGCGTCCGAACAGGACCGAGACCGGCCCGAAGCCGACGGTTGCCAGATCGACTCGACCATCGAGGTCGAGATCCCCCGCGGCCAATCCGCGTGCGCGACCTGCGATGGCGAGGTGCTGAGCCGATGCAAACGTTCCATCGCCCGCCCCGAGCAGGATCGAGAGTCCCGTCGCGTCATTGGCAGTCACCAGGTCGAGGTGGCCGTCGCCGTCGAGATCGGTGCAGACGATGCTCCAGGGCGTTCCATTGACGAGGTACTCGACCGAAGGCTGGAACGCCCCGCCAGCGGAGCCGAGCCACACCGCGACGCGGCCGGAGCTTGCCGCGATCAGGTCCTGCCGACCGTCGCCGTCGAGGTCGGCTCGCTCGATGCGGCCCGAGATTCCCGGCAGGGCGTACGACGTGCGTCGATCAAATTGGAACGACGCCGTGCCGAACCGGATCTGCAGCGATCCCGCCGCGCCGTACGCGAGGTCGAGCCGGCCGTCCGCATCAAAGTCCGCGACCTCGACGTTACGGATGCCCGATGCGGCTTCGATCATGTACGGCGCCGCGAAAGACAGCTCCGCGCCGCAGCGCCGCGGTGCGAGCGCGGACAGGGCCAGAAGAGTCAGAACGGATGCGAAATGCGTGCGCGACACGGCGGTCTCCTCATTAATTGAGCGAGCGCCGAGTTTACGCCCTGAACACGGTCATGGAAACGACTTCTGTACCTCGCAGCAGGTGCGCGAACGGAATCTGCGCTCGGACGGGAGTTGGCTCCAGTCCGGCTACGAAGCCTTGCCCTGAATCCCCTCGATCGACTGGATCGCCGCGATGCGGGCCGCGTCGATCTGGGCTTCGGAGCCCGACAGATAGAGGCGGCCGTAGGCGCCGAACAGAGAGGCGTCGAGCAGTTTCACGTGCGCGGTCTTGAGCGCTTCGTTGGCGGCGAACGCGATGTAGCCGGCCGGCTCGGTCTCGAGGATGAACATCGACTCGCCGGCGATCAGCATGTCGCCGTAGCGCATGCGATTGATGAGCTGCGCGTGGTAGGGCTCGACCGCGCGGATGATCTGGTCCGAGATCACCTTCGGCTTGACGCGATCGTTCTCGGCGAGCTTCAGGTGATCCAGCACCGCCTGGCCGCCGAGCCTCACCTGGCCCTTGTCGTCGTGGTGGAACTCGAGCAATCCGAATGCTCGCTCGACCACCATGATGCCTGGGGTGACCTGCGTGGCCTTGAGCGCCACGTCGGTGATGCGGTTGATGATCAGGCCGGGGGCGGTCTCGATGAACATTGCAGCCACGCCGGCAACCGGCAGGAAGCCGCGCGCGGTCGTGCCGATGAAGGCGGCAAACTGCGGCTGCAGCGAATCGAGATAAACGTAGGTGCGCAGGGTCACGTCGGCCATGGCGCGGCACGATAGACGTCGCGCGACCCACGGGTCAACGCGGGGGTGCGCTCAGCTCAGGGCGCCGAGCCGCTGCCACAGCGATTCCAGCTCCGCGCGCAGCCGCTCGTACTCCGCCACGATCTCTCGCGATTTGGCGGCGTCATGGTAGAGCTCGGGATCGGCGAGCTGGACCTCGAGCACCTTGGAGCGCGTTTCGCGCGCCTCGATGTCCTTTTCGATGCGCGACACTTCACGGTCACGCTTCTGGGACTCGGCGCGCTGGCGCTTGCTCTCGTCGCGGGGCACGGCAGTCGTCGCGGCGGACTTGGACGCGCGAGCATTTGCGGACCCGCTCGCCGGCGCACTCGCGACCGGCGGTTCGTCGTCGGGCTCGCCCACGATGCGCGCGACACGCGCCGATTCCCAGTCGT
>JABFRW010000164.1 GCA_013140805.1 Candidatus Eisenbacteria bacterium | reverse complement strand
CTGGTCGAAGTGAGTCTCAAACTGCTGCCCGCCCCCACCACGCGCGTGGCGCTCGGGTTCTCGCTCGACGGCGCGGTGCTCGCCGACGCCCGTCGCTGGGCCGCGCTGCCGCGACTCGAGCCGGCGGGGTCCGTGGTGCTCGGTCCCGCGCATGCGACGACGCTGCGAAGCGCCGCCGCGGTCGGCGAGCCGGCGGGTGGGCGATCGTTTCTGCTCGCGATCGGGCTCGAGTCTGATGCGCCATGGGTCGCCGCTCAGGAGCAGCGCCTTCGCGATGCGTTCGGCGCACCGGACGTGAAGCTCGAGGCCGGCTCAGCGCTCGCGTGGTCGGACCGAGTCGGCGACCTCGCGAACGGAGCGCGCGATCAACGGGAATTCGTTTCGCCGCATCGCGCGCCCACGGCGCTCGCGCCGTGGCTCGACGCTCCGCTCGCGGAGACACTGGTGTTCCATACGGCGCACGGCCGGCTGGTGCTCGATGGAACGTTGCTTCCGGATGCCGAGGAAGACGGGGCGCAGCTCGCAGCGCTCGACGCCGCGGGCTTCAGGCTCGCGGCGGGTGGGCCCGGCAGTTCGCGTGCGCGCGTTCAGGGCGTCGCGCTCGCGAGCCTCCGAGGCCGCATCCGAACGGCTCTCGATCCGCTCGGCACGTTTGGATACGGCGACGCCTGGGTAGGACTCAGCGCTCCGGGGTCGCGCTCTCCACTCGAATCCGTGGCAGGCGCTGAAGCCGATCGCCGAGCGTGAGGTTGACGGTGCTCTCCGAGACCTCGGCCATCGCCTGCAAGTAGGCGAACAGCGGGCGATTCTCCTCGGGACGCGAGCCGCAGCGGATTTCGGCGCGCATCAGATCGGGGCGCGCGTAGAGCGCTCCGCGGCCGAGCGCCGGTCCCTGGCGCCGCAACGCCATCAGCACGGGGTGTGACAATTCCGGCAAGTGATCACCATGAAGCTCGAGCGTCGGACCGACTCCCGAGGAAATGCCACGCGTCTCGGCGAGCTGCATCCACGGATCGATCCAGCCCTGCCACCCGTCGACGCGCACTTCGAGCGGCGACTCGATTCGCACCGGGCCCACCGCGAGCACGCGCCACATCGGCGACTGCCGCGTGCGCTTGGCGTCCTGGTGCATGTCGACCGTGATCTCGAGCTGGCCCAGACGGCCGCGCGCCTGCGGACCGCGACCCGGCGTGTTCTCGACCAGGCCGCCGCGCAACATGCGCCGCACTTCTTCGAGCACCTGCTGGCGCGTCGCCGCAGTGCGTCCGAGCCGCCGCACCAGCGCCAGCAGCACCATCAGCGCCACGGCGCCGGCAATGATCCAGATCACGTAACTCACGCGGGGGACTTTCGGTCAGGAGATTCCAACGAATTGCAGAGGAGCCGCAGTTTCGGCCCCCGGAGCAGGTAGCGCAAGACTATTCGTCACCTGTGAGAGTCATGTGACTGCGATGTGACACGGCCGTGAATCACCTGAAAGCGGTTACAGAAAACAAACGTACGAGAGTTCCAAATCGCACGGCGGATCCGATGTCTGATTCGACGCGTGAAACGGATTTTCGTCACCCGGGTTTTCGTCGTTTGGCGACGGCGCGCGCGAACGGTACCTTTCGCGCGGTCCGACCGCGTCCGCATCCCCTTCGAGGTCTTCCCACTCCTGATTCGCCCCCAGCCGGTCGACCCGCCCGTGAACTCAACCGAACTCTCCAAGCTCGCGCGCATGGTGCGCTGGGGCGGAGCCGTCGCGGTGCTGCTGATGCTCGGCGCCACCAGCTGCGGACCCGCAGTCGAAAAGCCGCCGCCCGAGCCGCGGCTCGACGAGGGCGAAGTGCGTGCGTCGCTCGAGGCCCTGCTCGAGCGGGATCGCGCTCGCGACACCGACAGCACCTCGATCACGTCTCAGGCGGTGCGCTTCTACGCCGCGCGAGACGGGCGCCCGGCGTGGCTGAGCCGCGGCCAGCCGACTTCGATCGCGGGCGAGCTGGTCGGCGCTCTGCAAACCGCCGCGACGCACGGCCTCGATCCCACCGACTACGAAACCGGCGCGCTCGATTCGCTCCTGCAGTCGGTCCGCGCCGCCGGCCATCATGCGACCGGTGCCGGCCGGCCGGCGATGCGAGCGGCTCTCGATCGCAAGCTGACGCGCGCCTATCTGGCGTTCGCGAACGACCGGCTGCGCGGGCGCTTCGACCCCGCGACCTTCGCTCCGAACTGGCACTCCCCGCGCTGGCGGGACCTCGACCTGGTCCCGCAACTCGAGCGTGCGATCGCTCACAAGCAGGTCGCGGCCGCACTCGATTCGCTGGATCCGGTCACTCCCGAATACGCGCAGCTCCGCGAGGCACTCGCGAGTCTGCGGTGGCTCGAAGCGGCGGGCGGCTGGCCGCGTATCTCGGCGGGTGAGCTGCTCAAGCCCGGCGCCAGCGATCCGCGCGTGCCGGAATTGCGCGCGCGTCTGGCACCCGAGGGCTCGAGTGCTCTCGGCGATTCCGCGGACATGCGCTACGACAAGCGGCTGGCGGCCGCGGTGCGCGCATTTCAGCGCCGCGTCGGCCTGCAGGCCGACGGCGAGATCGGCGTGGCCGCTCGACGCGAGCTGAACCTGCCGATCGAGGATCGCATCGCGCGCATCGAGATCAATCTCGAGCGCCTGCGCTGGGCGCGCGACGCTGTCGCCGCACGCCACGTGCAGGTCAATCTGCCCGAGTACGCGGTCCATCTGTGGGACGGCGACACGCTCGCCCGCACGATCCGCGCGGTGGTCGGCTTCGACACCACCCGCACGCCGATCTTCGAAGACACGCTGAGCCACATCATCTTCGGCCCCAGCTGGCGATTGCCGATGAGCATCATCCGCAACGAGGTGATCCCGGCGATGATCCGCGACAAGTCCTACATCGAGAAACACTTCATGAAGGTCTACCTGCGGGCGGACCCGCGCAGCGGCGAGCTGCGCCCCGACTCGATCAACTGGAAGAAGCTGCAGGCCGACAGCATTCCGATCTTCGTGCGGCAGGAGCCGGGCATCGCGAACCCGCTCGGTCGGGTCAAGTTCATGTGCCCGAATCCGTGGGACATCTACCTGCACGACACCCCGACGCGCGGCACCTTCACGCGCGCCGACCGGCGCGCCAGCCACGGCTGCGTGCGCCTCGAGCGTCCGAGCGATTTCGCTCTGTGGCTATTGCGCAATTCGAGGGAGCCGTGGGACAGCCTGCTGGTGGCTGCCGCCATGGACACGAGCCACGACAAGGTCGTGATGCTGCCGAAACGCGTGCCGGTGTTCTTCGCTTATCGGACGGCCTGGATCGATCCCGCGGGTGAACTGCAGTTCCGGCGCGATGTCTATGGCTACGACTCGCTTCATGCCCGGCGGGTCGGCCGGCCGCTCGAGCGCCTCGTGATCGCGAAGCGGGAATAGCCGCCGCTCCGCCGCGTATCGGAAGGGCCCGCCGGTTGACCGGCCGTCCACCCGAACTCGTCGGAGGATTCCCATGTCGGTCGCACTTCCGCTCCCGCCGCGCCGCGGCATTGTTCTCTCGCGCCGCACCCTGCTCCCGCTCGTCGCGCTCCTCGCCGCCCTGCTGCTCGCCGCCGGATGCGCGGGCGATCGCGCCGCCGCACCGGTCGCCGAGGAAGCGCTGTCCCGCAGCACCGCGATGGACGCGGTGGCGAACCAGGTCATGGGCGGAGCCGCAAGCGCGAGTCCGGTCTCGCTGGCGGTCGGCCGCCGGCTGATTCGCAGCGCCGATCTCACGCTGGTGGTCGCGAATCTCGACAGCACGCGCGCCGAGGTCGAACGCCTCGCCGCCGCCATGCAGGGCTTTGTCGCCGCCGCGAACGTGGGGCGTCAGAACGGCCTGCCGTTCGGCTCGCTCACGCTGCGCGTTCCGGTCGCACGACTCGACGCACTGGTCGCGCAGCTGCGCGGGCTCGCATTGCGGGTCGAACGCGAGAGCCAGTCGACGCAGGACGTGACCGACCCGTTCGTAGAGCTCGAAGCGCACTTGCGCACGCTGCGCGCGACCGAGGTCGAGCTGCGCAACCTGCTCGCCGAGTCGCGCGGACGCGGCCACAAGGTCGCCGACGTGATGGCGATTCATCGCGAGCTGACAGGAATTCGAACCCAGATCGAGCAGATCCAGGGCCAGCTTCAATCGCTCGGCCAGCTCGCCGAGCTCGCGACCGTTCAGCTCGCGCTGATTCCCGATCCGGCGATCCGGCCGCTCGCGAAGGAATCGTGGCGTCCGTTCGTCACCGCTCGCGCGAGCTTCGGCACCTTGCTGGCGGCGCTGCGCACGCTCGCCGATCTCGGCATCTGGGCGGCCGTGGTGCTGGCGCCGCTCGCGCTGCTGATCGGGCTGCCGCTGTGGCTGATCGTGCGCGGCAGCCGCAAGCGGGCCCCGCGTGTCGCGGGACCCGCTCCGACCGCTTAGTCCTTCTTCTCCCACACCTCGCGGCTCAGCGCCGCGATCGGCTCGAGCTTGGACTTGACGAGCGTGGCGTTGACCGAGAGCAGCTCCTTCTCGGTCAGCGCACGCTGCTTCGCCTGCGCCGCCGCCAGCTCCTGCTCCATCAGCTTCAGATTGTCGATCTGCGCGCCGGTCGGGCGACCATCGTGGAAGTTTACGGCTCCATACAGCAGCCCGAGTTTCTCGCGCAGCTGCTCCTCGCCGGTGATCGCCCCTTCGCGCGTCGCCGACATCGAGTTGCGGAACGCGTCGACGCGATCGAGCCACGGCTGCAGCGCCTTGCGCGCCGGATCCTTCGGCCCGAGTTTCGCGAGGCGCTCGCCGGCCTGCTTGCGCACGTCGATCACGACCTCGGTGAGATAGGTCAGGTCCGCGAGCATGCCGTAGAGCTGCATCACGGTGCGATTCTGGATCGCACGGTCCTCGGTCGAGTATTTGGAACGTGGATCACCCGCCAGGGTGAGCTTCGACTCGAGCGTCTCCTTGCCCTTGATGAGCTTCACCGAGTAGTCGCCGAACGGCACCCGCGGGCCCATGAACGCACCTTGATCGCGGATCAGCTGGGCGGCAGGCGGCGACTTGGGCGGCTTCATGCGCATCGACCAGGTCACCCGGTTGATGCCGCGCCGCTTGCCACCGTTGATCGACTGGATGAGCTTGCCCTGAGCGTCGTAGACCTCGACCTTCAGGTCGCCGATCATGTGCCGCTTCTTGAGGTAGTAGTTGATCGAGGCGCTCTCGTGATAGCCACGCCCCACGAAGTTCTCTTCGCTGTCGAAGCGCTGTTCGGCGTTCGGGATGTACACCACCGCCGGGCGCGCGGGCAGGAACGCCACGTCCTTGTCGAGCGTCGCGGGATCGAGCGAGCGCAGCGGCGACAGGTCGTCGAGCACGTAGAGCGCACGGCCGTGCGTCGCGATCACGAGGTCGCCTTCGCGCGGGTGAATGGCGAGATCGCGCACCGGCACGTTCGGCAGCCCGGGCGTGAGCTGACCCCACTGCTTGCCGTCGTCGAGCGACACGTAGAGCCCGTACTCGGTGCCGAGGAACAGCAGGCTCGGATTCACCCGATCCTGCTTGATCACGTGCGCGAACCACTTGAGTTCCGGAGTTGCGAGCGAGGTCCAGGTCTTCCCAAAGTCGACGGTCTTGTAAACGTACGTCTTCATGTCGCTCATGGTGTGACGATCGAACGTCGCGTAGGCGGTGCCCTCGGCGAAGCGGCTGGCATCCACGCACGAGACCCACGAGTTCGCGGGCAGTCCGGTGATGTTCTTCGCCACGTTCGTCCAGCTCTTGCCACCGTCTCGCGTGATCTGAAGGTTGCCGTCGTCGGTGCCGACCCAGATCAGATCCGCATTGAGCGGTGACTCGCAGATGGTGTAGATCGTGCAGTGATTCTCGGCGCTCGAGTTGTCGACCGAAACGCCGCCCGACAATTCCTGCTGCTGCTTGACCGGATCGTTCGTGGTCAGGTCCCCGCCCAGCCGCTCCCAGTGCTCGCCACGATCTCGGGTGCGGTAGAGGAACTGCGAGCCCTGATAGAACGCACGCGACTTCTCACCCACGTGCAGCGGCGTGTTCCAGTTGAAGCGCAGCTTGGGATCGCCGATGCGCTCGAACGGCTTGATGGTCTTCTGCTCGCCGGTCGTGAGGTTGCGGCGCCACACGATGCCGCCCTGCATCTCGCTGTAGACGTAGTCTTCGTCGGAAGGTTCGACGAATGCGGCGAATCCGTCGCCGAATCCGATGTTCTTCCAGTGCGTCAGTCCGATCCCGCTGCTGTTGTGCGAGGGACCGGTCCAGGTGCCGTTGTCCTGCAGCCCGCCGTACACGTGGTAGGGGAACCGCGAGTCGACACTCACGTGGTAGAACTGCCCGAGCGGCAGCTGGCCCACGAATCGGAACGCCATGCCGTTGTCTTCGGAAATGTAGAGTCCGCCGTCGGTGCCGACCAGAATCTGCGCGGGGCGCTTGGGGTTGATCCAGGTGGCGTGATGGTCACCGTGCGGGCTGCCTGCGATGCCGGCCCAGGTGCCTCCACCGTCCTCGGTCATCGAAAGTCCGAAGCCGGGCTTGTACGCCTTGTTCGGATCGGTCGGGTGGCACACGAAGCGCGCGAAGTAGAACGGCCGCCCGACCAGATTGAAGCTGGTGCTCATCTTGGTCCACGAAGCACCCTTGTCGTCGGAACGGTAGAGCGCACTCTCCTTGGCTTCGACCACCGCGTACACGCGGTTCGGCATCGCCGGCGAGATCTCGACCGCGATGCGCCCCAGCGTGCCGGCCGGCAGATCCTTCGTGAGCTTCGTCCAGGTCTTGCCGCCGTCGGTGGTCTTGAAGAAGGCGCTCCCGGGGCCGCCCGAAACGAACGACCAGCCGGTGCGACGGAACTGCCACATCGAGGCGTAGAGCGTGTTCGGATCCGAGGGATCCATGGCGAGGTCGGCCGCGCCGGTGTTGTCGTCGACGAACAGCACCTTCTCCCAGCTCTTGCCGCCGTCGAGCGTGCGATAGACGCCGCGATCGGCGCTCGGCCCCCACAGCGCGCCGAGTGCGGCGACGAACACGCGGTCCGAGTTCTTGGGATCGATGCAGATCTTCGCGATGCGCTCGGTCTTCTCGAGCCCCAGCTTCTCCCAGTCGTCGCCGCCGTTGGTGGTGCGGAACACGCCTTCGCCGATCGAGGTGCTGTTGCGCACCCACGGCTCGCCGGTTCCGACCCACACCGTCTTCGAGTTCTGCGGATCGATGCGTAGGTCGCCGATCGACTGGATGTACTTGTCGAACACCGGCTTGAACGAAGTGCCGCCGTCCATCGACTTCCACACTCCGCCGCTCGCGGCGCCGACCCAGATCGTGAGCTTCTCTTCCTGTACGGCATCGAGGCACGCGATGCGGCCCGACATCACGGCCGGACCGATTGCGCGCGGCTCGAGCCCGGCAAAGGTCTCGGAGTCGATCTTCACGCCCTGCGCCGATGCGCGGGGTGGAGACGCGAACGCGAACGCGGCGAGCACGACCAGCGCCGCCGCCAGCGGAGCGAATCTTTTCATGGGGACCTCGGTGGGGGGTGACGGGACGCGCGGGTGTTCGGGGCGTCGCCGGGTGCGGCGGTCTGTTCGCCGCGGGGACGGCGACCGCGGGCGCGGCGCCGCGCGTGAGCGCGGCGCCGGCCCGGGCTCCACTACTTCTTTTCGGCCTTCTTCTCGGTCTTGTCCGCGGCCTTCGGCGCCTCGGCGGTCTTGGCCGCTTCGGGAGCCTTGGCGACCACCGCGTTCTTCGGCACCGCGAACAGCGAGTCCGGCACCGCGGCGTTCATTTCGAACTTCTCCATCACCATCTTCTGGTGCTGCTCGGCCGGGCTGCCCTTGGCGCCCTGCGCCACGACCGTCGCGTACACCAGGCCGTCGAACTCCTTGTAGTCACCGCTGATCGATTCGAACTCCATCTCGGTACCACGGATGGTGCGCTTGCCCTCGCGCTTCACCTCGAGGCCCGACTCGGAGTCGAGGAAGATCACGCGCGGCTCGCCGCTCTTGAGCGTGACCTTGAGCTTGTAGCAGTCGGCGCCCTCGACCTGCTCCTTGCCCGCGTACTCGACCTTGTGACCCTTGTCCTTCCAATCCACGAGCACGCCGTCGAAGTCGGCTTCCTCGCTCATCATCTTGCTCTCTTCGGCCGGCATCACTTCGGGATCCTTCTTGCCCATGAACGGCATGACCATCCACGCCTGGCCCTTGGTGCCGTCGAACGCCTGAATGCCGGTCATGCCCTGGAACGTGAATTCGACGCGCTGATGGTTCGGACGCGCGCGATACACCGTGAACGGCGCTTCCATCGCACCGCCCATCACCATCTTGCCGGTGACCTTCATGCTCTTGACGGCGCGCAGCTTGTCGAGGCCGCCCATCGCCTTGAAGTGCTGGTCGAGAACTTCGTCGAGCGTCTGCGCGGATGCGATCGCGGAGAAACCGGTGAGCAGGATCGCCGCGAGGATGAGACGACGAAACATCGAGGATGCCTCCTGGAGGAAGGGCGGTGGTCGCCCGGGATGTCGGCGGGGAGCATGACGGGGCTCCACCAGCCCCGTTGCGGTGCGAACTCGTGCCGTCATGACGGCATGGGATGCCGGAAGGTTTCCCATGCGGGCCGATGTCGTGCAAGCCCCCGGCTCGCGGCCCGACCGGCGCGGGTTTCGGGCCGACCAGTGCGGCGTGCTCCGGGGCCCCTCCCTGGATCGGCTCCGTCGCCGTGCTTTGGTAGAGTGCGCCGCCATGAATCCCACTCCCCACGGTGAGTTCGAGCTGCCGCAGCTGCGGTTCGTTCCGGTCGACGCGCTGGTACCGCACGAAAAGCACGATGAGCAGCGCGCGCAGCCGCTCATCCAGCGCATGCGCGAGCAGGGCGTGCTCAAGAATCCACCGATCGTGTCACCGCTCGATGCGGGTGGCTCGCGCTTCGTGGTGCTCGACGGTGCGAATCGCACCACCGCGGCGCGCGTGGCGGCACTGCCTCATCTGGTAGTCCAGGTAGTCGACTACGACGACGAATCGCTCGAGCTCTCGACCTGGCATCACGCACTGGTCGGCGTCGAGGCCGAACGCATTCGTCAGCTGCTCGACCAGGTGCCGGGCCTGTCGGTGAGCGCGGAAACTCCGCTGCACGCTCATGCGCTGCTCGCGCGCCGCGAAGCGATCGCGCTGTTCGACGCCGACCACGAGACGCTGGTGCTGCAGGGGGGCGGCTCGCTGCACGAGCGAACCGAGCTCCTCAATTCGGTGGTGGATCTGTATCGCGGCCGGGCGCGCTTCCATCGGGTCACCGGCGACACGCTCGCAGGTGCGCGCAAGCGCTTTCCCGAGGCGTCGGCGCTGGTGGTGTTCCCGTCGTTCGAAAAGGCCGAGATCCTCGAGCTGGCCACCGACGGGGCGCGCCTGCCGGCCGGCATCACGCGCCACCTGATCCCGTGGCGCGCACTGCGGCTCAACGTGCCGCTCGATCGTCTCGCCGATGAGAATCGTTCGCTGGCCGAGAAGGACCAGTGGCTGGCGAGCTGGCTGCAGGAAAAGGTCATCCAGCGCCGGGTGCGCTTCTACCAGGAAAGCACGGTCGTTTTCGACGAGTAGCGGCCAGGCCCAGGGTCCCCCGGTCGTGGCCTCCGGTGGCGACCCCCGATCGCGCCCGATCGCGCGCCTCAAGCGGCTCGTCCCGGCTTCCGATACCTGTGCGGACGTCGCCGAGTTCGGGGTCGCCCTCGGCCCCTCCCCCAACGCCTCACGGCCGGAGAACGCCATGCCCATGGAGCGGGCGGGTTCAGCGCTCGCGCCCGCCACGCCGCTCGAGAGACGCGCGTGGTAGGCCGCATCTCGCTGCGAACACGGCTCGCGCTGCTGGCCGGCGTCGCGATCCTGACGGTGCTGATCGCCATTCCGCTGGTGGCCGGCCTGCATCGTCGCGCCCGCATCGAGTACGACGCGCTCGAATCGCATCTGCGCTGCACACTGCTGGCGGAGCGACTCGCGAACAACGTGAGTGCGCAGGTCAAGGAGTACGTCGACGTCGCGGTGGTACGAAGCGAACCGCACGACGAGCTCGAACAGCTCCACGCTGAAGCGCGCGTGATTCTGTCCGAGTGGGCGAACGCGACCGCGACCAGTCCGGACGCTCACGGGCACACGCAGATGCTGGCCGACCAGCAGGCGGTGAGCCGCAGCTACGAGGAGTTTCGCGCGATCGGACGGCGCGTCCGCATGCTCGGCGAGCGCGGGCGGGTGAACGAAGCGAGCGACCTGATCGAGCAGCGCCTCGACCAGACCAACGACGGCTCGTTGACCGCGCGCATCGTCTCATTCGTTCGCGCCCAGGAGCGCGACCTTGGGACCGAGATCGATCACCAGCGCCACCAGACCGCGGTGCTCTACAGCTCGCTCGCGATCGGCGCGATCGCGTTCGCGCTCATCCTGTTCGCGACCGCCGTACTGCTCGGATTCTGGATCCTCGCACCCGTGCGTGAACTCGAGCACGGCGCGGAGCGCGTCGCGGCCGGCGATCTGTCGACCCCGGTCGCGGTGAACACGGCGGACGAACTCGGAGCGTTGTGCGGCTCATTCAACATCATGATGGCGGAGCTGCGCGCCCGTCGGCACGAGGACCGCCAGCTGCAGGAGCGCTCGCGCGCCGCGCAGGAGGCCGCCGAGTCCGCGAACCGCGCCAAGAGCGAGTTCCTGGCGAATGCGTCACATGAGCTGCGCACCCCGCTGACCGGCGTGATCGGATTCCTCAATCTGGTGCTCGAAGGCCTGTGCGATTCGCCGCAGGAACGCGACGATTTGTTGCGGCGCGCGCTCACGTGTTCGGAGACGCTCCTCACGCTCATCAACGACGTGCTCGATCTGGCGAAGATCGAGGCCGGGCGCATGGCGATCGAACGCCGCGTGGTGGACGTGCGCGAGTTGCTCGATCGCGTCTACCTGGAGACGCACGTGCTCGCCGAGCGCAAGGGCATCGAGCTGGCCTTCGAACCGGTGCCACGCACGGTGGCCCGCGTCACGGGCGATCCGACGCGGCTGCGGCAGGTGCTCGTCAACCTGATCGGCAACGCCATCAAGTTCACGTCCAGCGGCTCGGTGCGGGTCAAGGTCTCGCCTCAGATCGAGGAGGGACACGCGCGCTTCGAGGTGATCGACACCGGGCTCGGAATCGATCCCGAGAAGCTCGGAATCGTGTTCGACAAGTTCACCCAGGCCGACGGCAGCACCACGCGGGCTCACGGCGGCACCGGAATCGGTCTCACCATCAGCCGCGACTTGATCGAGCTGATGGGTGGGGTGATCTGGATCGAGAGTCAGGGCATCGGGCAGGGGACGCGCGTCGGCTTCGCGCTTCAGGTGCCGCGCACCGACGAAGACGACCAGGACTCACCCGCGCTCGCGCAGGTACAGGGTCCGGCCGGCGGACCCCTGGTGCTGATCGTCGACGACGACCGCGATGCGCGCGAGTGGTCGCGGCGCGTGCTGCATCGGCGCGGTTACCGCACGCTCGAGGCGCGCACCGCGAACGCCGGGTGGTCGGCGATGCTCAAGCACCGGCCCGACCTCGTGGTCCTCGACTACGCGCTCGACTGCGCCCCCGACGCCGACCTGCACACCGGGTGGGACCTGGCCGAGCGCATCGGAAGCGACACCGGCTTCGCGCGCACGCCGATCGTGTTCCTGACCGCGTTCGCTCAGGAGCTGGAGCCACGGGTGCGCAAGTGGGCGACGCCGGGCTCGATCGCGCTACTGCCGAAACCGTTCAGCCAGGACGGGCTGCTCGATCGCGTCGACGAGCTGCTGCCGCCGGCCGAGGGCCGCCCGCTGCGGGTGCTGCTGGCCGACGACGATCCCGCCATCTCGGCGTTCGTGCACCGCGCGCTGCCGATCGAGCGCTTCCACCTGCAGGTGGTCTCGAACGGTCGCGAATGCCTGCAGGCACTGGCCGAGAATCCGAACGCCTACGACCTGCTGCTGCTCGATCTGATGATGCCGGAGATGAGCGGCTACGACGTGCTGCGCGCCCTGGCGTTGCGCCGCGGCACCCCCGCGCCGCCGGTCGTGGTGTTCTCGAACGCGCTCGACGCCGGCTCGCCGGCCGAACGCGAAGCACTGGCGCGCGGCGCGGTGATCGACGTGCTCGCCAAGGGCGACATCCAGCGCCAGCCTTCGTTGCTGGCCGAGATTCTCGCGCGCGCCGCGCAGCGCACCGGCCATACGCTCGACGACCTGATCGCCCTCCGGAAGGCCGCATGAACCGGATCGTGGTGGTCGAGGATGATCGCAACAACGCCGACTTCTTCGAGCGCCTGCTGTCGCGCAAGCTGGGCTGCGAAGTCCTGATCGCGCAGCGCCCCGAGGACCTGTTCGAGGCCTGCGCGAACGGCGACGTCGGCGTGGTGCTCATGGACGTTTCGCTCGAGCAGTGGACTTTCGAGGGTTCGCCGGTGAGCGGCATCCAGTTGTGCCGCCTGCTGCGCTCGAATCCCGACACGGCCGCAATTCCGATCGTGCTGGCGACCGCGCACGCGATGCACGGCGACGCCGAGCGGCTGCTCGAGGAGAGCGGTGCGAACGAGTACGTCTCCAAGCCGATCGCCGACGTGGCGCGATTCGTCGAGCGCATCCGGCACTGGATGGCGCGCGCCGCCTAGCGTCGTCCGCGACGACGCTCTAACCTGCGCGACGACATGAAAGCCGCTGCGTTCACCCGTCACGGGGGCCCCGAAGTCCTCGAACTCATCGAGCTGCCGGAACCTCGCTGCGGCCCGGACGAGGTGCGGCTCGCGGTGCGCGCGTGCGGTCTCAATCATCTCGACCTGTGGATTCGGCAGGGCACGCTCGGGCTCGAGATCGAGCTTCCGCACGTGGGCGGCTGCGACGTGGTCGGCGAGGCGCTCGAGGTCGGCGCGGCGGTGACGAGCGTGAAGACCGGCGATCGAGTGCTCGCCCACGCGGTGATCTCGTGCGGCCGCTGCGATGCCTGCGCCTCGGGCGCCGACCATCAGTGCCGGCACTACGACCTGATCGGACGCCGCCGCAACGGAGGCTTCGCGGAGCAGTGTGTGATCCCGGCCCGCAACGCACTGCCGTGTCCTTCGAACCTGAGCTGGGAAGAGGCGGCGACGCTTCCGGTGGTGCTGGTGACCGCGTGGCACATGCTGAACGGGCGCGCCCGGCTGCGAGCCGGGGAGGATTGCCTCGTGATCGGTGCGAGCAGCGGTGTCGGCAGCGCCGCGGTGCAGGTCGCGAAGCTGCTCGGTGCGCGTGTGATCGCGACGGCCGGGAGCGCCGCCAAGCTCGAGCGCGCACGAGCGCTCGGCGCCGATGACCTGATCGATCACTCGCGGACCGACATCGCCGCGGAAGTGCGACGCCTGACTGCGAAGAAGGGGGTCGAGGTGGTGTTCGAGCACGTCGGAGGCAAAGTGTTCGAGAGCTGCGTCGCCTCACTCGCGCGCAATGGTCGGCTGGTCACCTGCGGTGCCACGATCGGCAGCCAGGTCAAGCTCGACATCAACGTGCTGTTCGGCCGCCACCTGTCGCTGCTCGGGTCGTGGATGGGCAGTCGCGGAGAACTCGCCGAGGTACTCGAATTCGTGAGCAGCGGACGCTTGAAGCCGGTGCTCGATTCGGTGCTGCCGCTCTCTCAGTTGCGTGCCGCGCACGAACGCCTCGAGTCGGGTGCTCACTTCGGCAAGCTCGTGCTGGTGCCGTGACGCCATGAAACGCGCGCTGGCACTCGAGCCCCGTCACAAGCCGCTCGCCCCGGCGCGCAAGTTCCGCAGCCGGCTGCTGCGGTTCTCGCTGCTCGCCGTGAGCGTGATCGGAGTGTCGCTGCTGATCGGCGTCGCCGGCTACCACTGGCTCGCGCACTTCAGCTGGCTCGATGCGCTCGTCAACGCCTCGATGATCCTCGGCGGCATGGGCCCGGTGGATCCGGTGCACACCACCGGTGGCAAGTGGTTCGCTTCGATCTACGCGCTCTACAGCGGTGTGACGCTGCTCACCAGCGTCGGCCTGCTGTTCGCGCCGATCGTTCATCGCTTCCTGCATCGCTTCCATCTCGAAGACCGTGCCGGAGGCAATGAGTGACTTCCGCACCGGCCGGCCCGAACGTGTCGTGGTTCGACACCCATGACGCACCGCAGCGGCGCGACCTCGAGACCTGCATTCATTGCGGGCTATGCCTCACCGCATGCCCCACCTATCGCACGCTCAAGCTCGAGCCCGACTCGCCGCGCGGGCGCCTCTACCTGATGCGCGGTCTCGCCGAGGGCACGATCGAGCCCGACGACCAGGTGCTGCATCACCTCGACCAGTGCCTCGATTGTCGCGCGTGCGAAACCGTGTGCCCGGCCGGCGTGCCGTACGGTCATCTGCTCGAGCAGACGCGCGGGCAGCTCGAACGGCGCGCGCGCCGCATCGGTCCGCTGCGATGGCTCGGGCGCCTGGCGCTCGAGCAGCTGCTGCCGCATCGCGGCCGCATGATCTGGGTGGCCGAGGCGTTGCGCATCGGCCAGCGCGCCCCGTTCGCCGCCCTGATGCGCTCGCCACTGGCGCGTCGAGTCCTGCCGCGCTTCGCCACGCAGGGCTTCGACATGACGCCTGCGATCGCACCGCGCGCCGAACGCCGGCTGGCGCGCGTCGAAGCGCGGCTGTCGGCCCGCGCCCGCATGGAGCGTCGCGACGATGCGCTGGTCTTTCACCCCGCCGGCACCGCGCGGATGCACGTCGCCTACTTCAAGACCTGCGTGATGGACACGTTCTTCTCGCTCACGAGCCAGGACACGGTACGGC
>JABFRW010000163.1 GCA_013140805.1 Candidatus Eisenbacteria bacterium | reverse complement strand
ATGTGGTGCAGCGAGCGCCGGTCTGCAGCCCGTGCTTTCAGCGTACCTGTTCGATCGGCTACCGCTGCCTGCGCGAGGTGGCTGCGGCCGATGTCCTGCGCGTCGTGGCGGCCGCGTGAGAGTGCTGGTGGTCGCCGCACGCGTGCCGCTCGAGCGCGCGCGCCGCGCGCTGCACGGCCTGGCGCGGCGCGGGCACCAGATCGCATGGCTCGGGGACGGCGCTCCGGATCTTGCGTCGGTTCGGCGCGTGAGGGGTGTTCGAGAACTGGCGGGCTGGCAGGCGGAACTCGTCACCAGCGACGGGCCGGAGCCGCTGCGTGCCGCCCGGTGGGGCTGGGTCGCGCGCGTTCACGCGATGGTGTTGCCGCTCAGCCTTGAACGCGTGACTCGCTGGTCGGCGCTCGATCGATTCGCATGGGGGAGCCTGCATTCGCACGGCGTGCTCGACGGCGCCGAGGGCGAGGCGCTGCGCGCCGCACCTCACGGGATCGATCTCGAGCGCGTGGGTTTGTGGCCGACCGCCGAGTTCGAATCGGGCGGTGAGGCCTCACATCCGGACGTCGAGATTCTCGAACGCGCGTGCGAGCGGGCGATCGCGCGGCATCGGGGTCGAGGGGAACGTGTCGGGCTCTTCCTCGATCGCGACGGCACGCTGGTGCGGGAGGTCGGCTACCTCTCGGATCCGGGCGATCTCGAACTGCTGCCGGGCGTCGACGTCGCACTGCGGCGCGCCGCGGACGCGGGCCTCGCGCTGGTCGTGATCTCGAATCAGGCCGGGGTCGGTCGCGGACTGTTTCCGCTCGAACGCGTCTACGAAGCGATGGCGCGCCTGCGCGAATTGCTGCGCGAACGCGGAGTGGAACTCGACGCGATTCACTTCTGCCCGCACCGTCCAGGCGAGGGGTGCGTGTGTCGCAAGCCCGCGCCGGGTCTGCTCGAACGCGCGGCGCAGGATCTGCAACTGCGACTCTCGGCCTCGGTGATGGTGGGGGACAAACGCCTCGATCCGGCCACCGGGCACGCGGCGGGAGCGCGAGGCGTTCTGGTGCGCACCGGCTACGGGCGCGAAGAAGAACAGGTGCTCGGCAGCGACGGCTTCGAGTCGCCGGATCGCGTGTTCGATGACCTGCCCGCGGCGATCACCTGGTGGCTCGACGAAGGCCGAGCGCTCGGCCCGCGGAGCGCCGAGCGCCGTTAGCGCTTCGCGACCTCGAGCACGTAGCCCGCGTCGTTCGGCAGGCGGTGATAGCGCAATGGGCGCGTCGCTCCCTGATACACCGAGGGATCGAGATAGCGGTCATCCGCCAGCACGTCGAGATTGTCGGGATAGCGCCCGCTCTCGCGATGATAGAGCTCGAGTACGTCACGGACCTGGCGCATGCCCTGCTGGACGAAGACGTCGGTCGACGGGTGCGGGTTCGGAGACTGCGGCACGAAACGCGACGACCACTGGAATGCGAAGAACAGGGCGATGACCGCGCCCGCGAATGCGAGTTCGCGCCCGAGCTCGAACCGCGCCGGAGTCTGAATCTCGACGTGCGGCAGCAGCGTCGGCGCCTCACGGCCCGGATCGCGACGGCCACCCGGCTCCAGCCAGTTCGCCTCCAGCATTCGATGCAGCGCTTCGTAGGCTTCGTATTCCGAGAGCGGGGCGGCCTCGACCACTTCGGCGACCGTGTGCTGGCCGTCGATGAGCCCGAAGATCTCCTTTTCTTCTTCCGAGAGCGGCTCGTCGGGGTCCGGCAAGTCGCGGACGCCGAGAAGTTCGTAGGGGTCGCGGAAGCGCGCGACGTAGCGCTTTTCCTCGTCGACGCGACGAGCCGCCTCGATCAGCGCACCTTCCATGCTGAGTCGCACGCGCGGAGGATTCGGCCACCGCGAGTTCGGATCGAAGCGATAGGTGCCGTTCTCCCATCGCACCAGCTGCATCAGGTCGTCGAGCAACTGCCGTTCGAGATAGTTCGACATCTCGTCGGCTTCGAGGTAACGACCATTCTCGAGCAGGTCCTCGAGATCGCGACCCGACTCGCGCTGAATACTCAGGATTCCACGGCGCTGCTCGTCGGACAGCCGGTGTGCCTTGACCAGGAAGCTCAGGAACGGGTCGTCGGCTCGCATCCCGGGCTCGCGCGAGGACACGATGCGGCCGTCGAGCACGAAGAGTCGCGCGCGCTCGGTGTTCCACTCCAGCAGCAGGCAGCCGGTTTTCTTCTGGGTGCCGAGGAGCTGAAGGATCTCGGTGACCGAGAAGTCGCGAAGGTTTCCCTGGAGTGCCATGCGTCCCTCAGGCGGCGTCGGCGTGGATGCGCGAGATCGTGGCGACGCGTCCGCGAACCGGAGCGACTTCGGACTGCGCGTCGAGGCGGGATTGACGGGAAATGAATGCCATGACTCCGAGCGCGTAGAGCAGGATCCAGCCCAGCGCCAGTTCGCCGCCGCCGGCCATGCCGACCAGTCCGAAGGTCGGTTCGGCATCGAACGGCTCGCGTACGCCGAGGGAGAGGGCGATCAGCATGACGGCCGCAGTGGCGAAGGAGAAGCCGAGGAATACACGGCGGAACGCGAAGAACCCGTACCCCGGAAGCAGTCCGGCCAGCCCGGTTCGCACTCCGCGATAGGTGCGCTGGACCGTGCGACGGCGCTGATTCAGGAGCACCCGTGCGAATTCCGGAGACTCGGCCCGTACCTCGGCGTTCGCGCAGTCCGGGCACAGTGCGAGTTCACGCCGCCGCACCGCACAGCGGCGGCAGATCACGGCGTCGCAGTTGGAACATGCGCGCAGTGGCAGGCGTTTGTGCCAGAGCATCGACAGCGTGATGCCGAGCCCGAACACGACCACGCCCAGCAGGGACGTGAACGGGCCGCGCGCCTCACGCAGGCCGCGCCATGCCGGTGGGAGCTGCGCGCTGGTGTGCTCGCGCGCGTCGGGAGTGAGCATCGCCTTCCAGGCGGATCCGGGCTTGATCCACTGATCCGCGAGCGGCAGCGAGCCGTCGCGCGAAGCCGACTGATAGGTCTGCACCAGATCGAAGTCGAGCGCGGCCGCGCGCGAATAGGCCTCGTTCGCCGAGTGGTAGTCGAAGCGGCGGGTGTGGACCTGTCCCATGTTGAAGTACGCGGCCGCGTTCTCGGGCTGGATCGCGATCGCGCGCCGGTAGAGTTCGAGCGCACCATTCGAGTCCCCGCGGATCGCGAGCAGGTTGGCCAGATTGTTGGTCGCGCGGTCGTCCTCGGGGTTGGAGCGCAGCGTGAGCCGGTACGCTGCCTCGGCCGAGCTGAAGTCTCCGCCACGGCGTGCCACCCAGCCCAGACCGAACGACACGAACGGGTTGTCGGGGTGGCGCTCGCTGAGACGACGCACTCCCGCGAGGCGTGCGGGAGTGAAGGTCTCGTGCTCGAGCGTCATGACGCCGAGAAACGGCGGACTGTCATCGCGCAGCGGCAGGGCGAGCAGCCCCGTGACGCGCCCGGCGAGCGGAGCCAGTGCGACCATCAGCGCGAGGCCGATCGGAATCACGCGTTCTCTCCCCTTGAACTGAGTCCAGAGCATTCCAAGGTAGAGCAGCACCGGAGTCGCGATTCCGAATCCGAGCAGCAGCGGGAGCGCCAGCAGAACCCAGGTCCATACCCGCGCGGTGAACGGAGAGATCACGCGCGCCAGGCGCTCTTCCCACATGTGACGCAGTTCACGCTCGTGCACGACGACCAGCACCACTCCACTGGCGAGGAAACCGAAGAACAGCGCGTGGAGGAGCCCGAACAGCGCATTGGCGATCACGTCGAACTGGAGCTGGAAGCTGTGACGCAACAGATGGGTCAGCACGCCGAGCTCGTGCAGCGCCTGACTGGGCTCGCGGTACAAGTACCAGCGCGCCAGCCTGGCATGCGGACTGACGAAGCCCGGGTCGAGCGCGGCGGACGCCCGGATCAGGCGGATGCCCTCTGCGACCTGGCCCGAGTGGAGCGCGTCGAGGCCGCGCCGATGAAAGACTCGCGATTCGACCGGCAGCGCGGGAATGTGATTGATCGACTGCCAGCTCAACCATGCTTCGGGTGTGCGCAGGTCGAGGGGTGGTGCGGACGGCGGAGGCGGCAGCATTTGCGGAATCGTCGAGCTCGCTGGCGCTTCCGGACCCGCGGGCGCGGTGCGTGAAGCCACTCCGCGCGAATCGATCGGAGTCACGATCGGGACTGCCGGGGACCGAACCGCAGGGGCCGAGCTCGCGACCGGGGGGGTGGTTTCGGTCCGTTCGGGAGCCGGGCTCGGCGCCGCCACCACTGCGGGAGGTGAAGCGACCTCGGGCTCCGAACTCGGCTCCTGGGCCTGCGCGGTTGCGACGATGCCGAGCAGCAGCAGGAGTGCGCCGAACAGCCACTCGCCCACGCGAGTGCCGCGACCCCGCTCGCTCGGTTGTGACCCTCCGAGCCACGCGGATCCTGAAGTCCTGCGGTGGTATCGAGTGGTGTGAACGGCCATCGAACCCATCCTTGACAGGGCCAACGGGGCATCCGTAAGTTGCCCCACGTTCACGCGCATTATCGGCGCCCGGTCCCCGATTCTTCACGGGCTTCCGTGGCTCGGAACCTCCTCCTGCCGACCGCGCCGTTCCGAAAGGATCCCGAGTCCCCGTGAGTTCCACTCCCGCCGCGACCACTGTTGCCTGGATCCGGATCGCCGCCGCCCCTGCTCATGTCGGGGGGGGGATCGAGATCCGGGGCTGGGTCCACCATCGACGCTCGAGCGGCAAGATTCAGTTCCTCGTGGTGCGGGATGGGAGCGGCCTGATTCAGTGCGTTGCGGGACGTGATGACGTCTCGGCCGACGACTGGGAGACGCTCGAGCGCCTGACCCAGGAAGCGGCGGTCGTGGTGAGGGGCACCGTCCGCGCGGACGCTCGCTCGCCGGGCGGGGTCGAACTCGGCCTGCAATCCGTGGTGCTGGTGGGGGCGGCGGAAGGCTTTCCGATCACGCCCAAAGAGCACGGCACCGACTACCTCATGGATCACCGGCACCTGTGGCTCCGCTCGCCTCGGCAGCAGGCGATCCTGCGGCTGCGCGCCGAGATCGTGGCTGGATTTCGGGACTTCATGGACTCCGAAGGCTTCGTGCTCGTCGATGCGCCGATCTTCACGCCGAGCGCTTGCGAAGGCACCACCACTCTGTTCGAGGTCCAGTACTTCGACGAACACGCCTACCTGAGCCAGAGCGGTCAGCTCTACATGGAAGCCGCAGCGATGGCGCTCGGACGCGTGTACTGCTTCGGCCCCGCGTTCCGTGCCGAAAAGAGCAAGACCCGGCGGCATCTGATCGAGTTCTGGATGATGGAACCGGAGTGGGCGTTCGCGACGCTCGACGACGTCATAGCGCTCGAGGAGCGGCTGCTGGTCTCGGTCGTCGCACGCGTGCTCGACCGGCGCCGCGAAGACCTGAAGCGCGTCGAGCGCGATACGGCGCCGCTCGAGCGCATCCGCGGACCGTTTCCTCGTATTCACTACAACGATGCAGTCGAGCTGGTGAAGGCGGCGGGCTTGCCGTTCGAGTGGGGCAGCGACTTCGGCTCGCCGGACGAGACCGAGATCTCCAAGCGCTACGACGTGCCGGTGTTCGTGACGCACTATCCCGCCGCCGTGAAGCCGTTCTACATGGAGCCCGATCCTGCCGACTCGAGGCTGTCGCTGTCGTGCGACTGTCTGGCTCCGGAGGGCTACGGCGAAATCATCGGCGGCGGCCAGCGCATGTCGTCGCTGGAGCTGCTGACCCGCCGCATCGACGAGCACCAGCTCCCGCAGGAGGCGTTCGAGTGGTACAAGGACCTGCGCCGCTACGGCTCCGTCCCGCATTCCGGCTTCGGGATCGGGGTCGAACGCACGCTGGCCTGGATCGCGGGGCTCGACCATGTCCGCGAATCGATCGCCTTTCCTCGCATGCTCAACCGGTTGCGGCCCTGAACGGCGCCCGTGGCGTGACCTCAACGTGATTGACAGCATCGGTTTCCGCTTCCTAGACTCACGTCACTTCGGCGTCCGGGCACGGGCCTTCCGGCTCCTGCGCTGGGCGCCCGTGTTGTTTCTGCCGTTCGTGGCCGCGCTCCTGACCGGGTGTTCGCGTCCTGCCGGGGAACGGAATCCGGAAGAAACCATCACCGGCGGGAGTATCAGCATCGTCAGTCCTCGGGAGGTGCTTCCGCTCGTACGGCAAGCCGCCGTCGAGTTCGAAGCGCGCTACCCCGAGGCGCACATTCGGGTCGAGGAGGGAACGTCAAGCGACGCGGTACGCGCGCTGTTCGGCGCGACTGCGGATCTCGCGATTTTGACGCGGGATCTCGGAACCGACGAGCGGGCGGCTGCGGTACGTGGCCGGCTCGCGCTCGAGGGTTACGCGTTCGCACGCGACGCGATCGTCATGGTGGTGAACCCGCGCAATTCGGTCGAGAATCTGTCGGTGCCCGACGTTCGCAAGCTCTACGCCGGGACCGCGCGCAGCTGGAAGGAGTTCGGTGGAGCTGATGCGGCGATCGAGCCCTCGATCCGCACCGATGCCCCCGACCTGGTCGAGGCATTCGCGCAGCAGGCACTCGACAACCGCGCCGTCGCCGCGCCCTCGCTGCGAGCGGCCTCGGACTCCGAGGTGGTCGCGCTGGTGGCGCGACGACCCGGTGCGGTCGGCTACGTGACGCTCGGCGCGCGGCGCGAAGGCACGCGCGACCTGCGGCTCTCGCGTCTCGACGGACTTCCCTATTGGAGTCCGGATCTCGAAGCCATCCACGAAGGGGACTATCCGCTCACTCGCTCGCTGCACGTGTATGCGCGCGAATCGGGCCCCCCGCTGGCCAAGGGTTTCATCACGTTCATGACGAGTCGCGAGGGCCAGAGCCTGGTACACGCCGCCGGCCTGCTGCCGACCGCGATTCCGCTTCGATTCGTGCGTCGCTCCCCGATGAAGGGTTCTCACTGAGAGGAGAGTCGAGATTCTCGATATGAAGACGCCCCTGAGTTCATCGCGGTGGATGCTCACCTGTCTCATCGCCGGCGCGCTCGCGACGAGTGCGCTCGCACCGATGGCCCGCGCGGACGACGTCAAGGACGGCAAGGCCGCGCTGGCCGCCAATCGCCTCGACGACGCGATGCAGTCGTTCGAGCGGGCCGCCTCGCAGGGCCTCGCGGCCGGCCGTGCGGGAGCGGGTCGCGTCTACCTGCGCCGCCGCCAGCTCGACAAGGCACTCGACGCGTTTCAGATCGCGCAGAAGATGGACGCGGGCCTCGCCGAAGCGCATTGGGGCCAGGGCGAGGTGCTCAAACGTCTCGACAAGTGTGCGGAGGCCGTGCCGTTTCTCGAGAAGGCCGTCGACCTGGATCGCAAGTTTCCCGAAGCGCAACTGTCGCTCGGCGAGTGCCTGATCGCGATCAAGCAACTGGATCGGGCCAGCGAGGCGTATTCGGTCGGACTCAAGTGGGGACCCCGGTGGACGCCACGCTTCCTGGTCGGTCTCGGTGGGGTCGAGACCGCTCGGGATTCGCTTCGCGCCGCCGCGATCTACTTCACGCGTGCTCGTGAGCAGGCGCCGTCCGATCCGGATGTGCGGCGCGCGCTCGGTGACTTCTATTTCGGGCGCGGGACTTGGGCGCTCGCGGCGCTCGAGTACCAGGCGGCCGTGGAGATCGACAGCTCGGATGCCGAGCTGCACTACGGTCTCGGTCAGGCGCTGTTTTACGACAAGCGCTACAACGAAGCCCTGGACGAATACCGGATCGCGGTGCGTCAATCCCCGGAGTTCGCGGCCGGGCAGCTCGCGCTTGGAAACATCCTCTACCTCTCGGGGGCGGCAGATCCACGGCGCTACGCGGAAGCGCGTGTGCCACTCGAAGCCTACGTGAAGCTGGCACCCGACGACCCGCGGGGCCTGAGCGCGCTGGGACGCACGCTCTACTACCTGCGCGAGCGCGATGCCGCGATCGAGATGATGACGAAGGCCTCACAGCTCGGCGAGAAGAGCAAGGACATGTACACGGTGCTCGGCCGCGCGTTCGCCGACAAGCGGGAATGGCAGAAGGCGATCGAGGCATTCGAAAGGGGTGAGCCGGGGCCGAAGGAGGCGTTGATCGTTGCGCAGATCCTCTCGTTCACCGGACAACCACTGCGCGCGGATTCGGTCTATCAGGCGATCATCGCGCGCGACTCGACCAGTGGCGATGCGCGGTTCGCGCTCAACGAGCTCGGCAAGATGAAATTTGCCGCCAAGGACTGGAGCGGGGCGCTCGGACTGTTTCAGCGTCGAATCGCTCTTGACCCGCGCAACGGCGAGGCGTACTACTACAGCGGCTTGTCCTACAAGCAGATGGACCAGCTCGGAGAGGCCATCAACGCGCTCCGGCAGGCGGCCGCTCTTGACAGCGCTCGCGCCGATCGGCACTTCTGGCTCGGGGTGTTGCTCGACCAGCAGAAGGACGTTCCGGGCGCGACGGTCGCCTTCGCTCGAGCGGTGGCACTGGATTCCACCAGCAAGCTGATGGGCAAGGCCTACGCGCAGCTCGGCTACTACGCATTGCTCGACAAGAATTGGGAGGGTGCGGCCGGCCAGCTCGAGCGCGCGGCAGCGCTCGACCCTCAGGACAAGCAGTCCCTCGTGTGGCTCGGGCAGGCGTATCAGAACAGCGGCAATCGATCGAAGGCGCTGGAAACCTACCGGCGCGTGCTCGCCATCGACCCCGCGCAACCCGACGCGCTGAGGGGCGTCAAGGCGGTTTCGGGCGGCGCGCCCAGCCCCAGCAAGGGAGGCGGACAATGAAGCAGCGCCAGGTAGAGAGCATCACCGTACTGGCTCCGAAGGGGTATCTGACCGGCGGCGAGGAAACCGACGAACTCGATCGCGTCATCAAGCAGCTCGGTGAGAGTGGCAACAAGCACCTGGTCGTCAACTTGAGCGAAACGCAGCACCTCAATTCGACGGCGCTCGGCGTGCTGATCTCGGCGCATACGAGTTACGTCAAGCGCGGCGGCCAGATGAAGCTGTGCTCGGTGGACAAGCGCATCGAGAACATCTTCGTGATCACGAAGCTTTCGCTGGTGTTCGACGTGTACCCGAACGAAGAGCAGGCGATCGCGAGCTTTGCCGAGTCGCGGTCGGTCTAGCGGGACTCCTCCATGGCCCTCAAGCGTCGAGAGGTTCGGTCGATCGTCGTGTACTCGCTGCGCGGGAGTTTCTTCGGTGACCGCGAGACCGACGAGTTGCAGAAGGTGCTGCTGGACGAGGCGGCGGCAGGGAATCAGCATCTGGTGCTGAACTTTTCGGAATGCGATGCCTTGAATTCGGTCGCGATCGGCGTGCTGATGCGTGCCTACGCGAATTACAAAGGCCGCGGAGGCGAGATCAAGTTGTGTGGGCTCGGCAAGCGGTTGCAGCAGTTGTTCGTGATGATGAAGCTGATCATGCTGTTCGATCACCACGAGACGGAGGAGCAGGCGATCGCTTCGTTCGCGGTAGGCGGAAACGCACCCGCGTGAGAGCAGCGATCGAATTTCCGTTTCTCGCTCTACCTGGCGACCGGACCCGTGCGGGTCGGCGCCATGTCGGTCGATGTGGCCGGCATGACATCCCACAGGCACCCCGGAGCCGCAGCGCGACCGGGTCCAGGAGGACACGCAACCCATGAACCGTTTCATCGTCCCGCTCGGATTTCTTCTCGCCGCCGTGGTTTCATTCGGCATCTGGTGGTTCCTGCCGGCGCTCGGAGAGGTCGGAACTCAGATGAAGCAGGGCGGACCGCTCGTTGCGGCGCTGATCATGCTGGTCATTCTGCAGACCGCGTTCATCATCGAGCGACTCTGGAGCCTCAAAAAGGCTCAGGGCAAGGGCCCGCTTCCGGAGTTCCTGAACAACGTGCGCAAGCGGCTTCACGCGGGTGACGTGGACGGCGCGATCCAGTTGTGCGGGCAGCAGCGCGGTTCGGCAGCGAACGTGATTCGCGCCGGCCTCGAGCGCTTTCAGCAGCTTCGCAAGGAAGGCGCCCCGAAGGACAAGATCGTAGCCGAGACGCAGGCCGCGATTCAGGAAGCGAACGGCCTCGAAGTGCCGCTGCTCGAGCGCAACCTGATCGCGCTTTCGACCATCGCGTCGATCGCGACCATGATTGGACTGCTCGGAACCGTGATGGGTATGATCCGCTCGTTCGCCGCACTCGGGCACGCTGGCGCCGTCGACGCGAGCAAGCTCGCCGTCGGTATCTCCGAAGCACTGATCAACACCGCAGGCGGGCTGTTCTGCGCCATCGCCGGCATCGTCGCCTACAACGTGTTCGTGACTCGCGTCGACTCGTTCAACTACATGATGGACGAGGCGTCGTACGAAGCGGTTCAGCTGCTGTCCGCCTCGGCCAGCGATCGCAAGTAAGAGGGGAGTCGCACGATGCTCAAAAAGATGCGCCGCATCGGCATCGCCATCGACATGACGCCGATGGTCGATGTGGCGTTCCTGCTCCTCATCTTCTTCATGTGCACGACGCAGTTCGATCCTCCGGAAAAGGACAAGATCAACCTGCCGGAATCGAATTCGGAGGCCAAGGCACCCGAGTCCGACGTCGTCACGATCGCCGTCACGGCACCGAAGCCGGAATACAACAACCTGTCCGGTGTACGCGTGATCTGGAGGGAGAAGGGCAGCGAGGTGTCGCAGGAGTTGCTGCCCGAGAACGTGAAGGACCAGCTCGGAACCATTCTGACCCGGGCGCGCAGCGCGAACCCGGGGGCGCGCATGATCGTGAAGATGGACAAGAATGCTCAGTACGGGATCATGGCGGACATGATGTCCGGACTGCAGTCGGCGAATGCCACTCGATTCAACGTCATGACCGACCTCGAAGGCGGAGCGGGCGCGCTCGCCCGTGCGGCGGGCGGCGAACACTAGAAGGGGGAGGTGAGGATCCATGGGTGCGGTAGACACCCCAGAACGCGGTGGCAAACAGAAGGGCAAGGGTCATCGGCGCAAGAAGCGCCGGGTCGGCATCCGGATCGACATGACCCCCATGGTCGACGTCGCATTCCTCCTGCTCATCTTCTTCATGGTGACCACGGTGTTCCGGACGCCTCAGGCGCTCGAGATCAACCTGCCACCCAAGGAAGACGTCAAGGTCGATGTGGCCGCGTCCAAAGTGATCGAAGTCCGGATGCTTCCGGATGATCGTGTATACTGGAAGAACGCATCCGACCCGTGGGCGCGTACCGACATGAAGGGTTTGAGCGCTGTTTTCGCACCCTGGAAGGGCAACAAGGAGAAGATCGTGGTGATCCGGATCGATCGCGAGGCCAAGTTCAACAACATGGTCAATGCCATCGATGAGCTGGATATCGCGAGCCTCACCCGGTTCTCGCTCCAGACACTAACGGTTGAGGAGAAGAAGGAGGTCGAGTCGCTGTGACGACGCGCTCCGAAGCGTTGTTCGAGTTCATGCCCTACGGGGCTCCGGAGCTCAAGGAAGTCGCCCGGACTTACATGTTCCGAGGCGTCCTCGTCGGCTCGGGCGCCTGGCTGCTGCTGTACCTGGTTTCATTCGGTACCAGCGAGCTGCTGAAGCGTCAGCCTCACGAGACCAGCGTCATCGTGGTTCCTTACCGCGAGCTGGCCGCGCCGCCTCCGCTGTCTCAGGACACTCCGCCTCCACAGGTGTCGATCACGCAACCGGCGGCCCCGCCGACGGTTGCGATCCCGGTGCCGGTCCCCGATGCCGAAGCTCCGCCGGAGCAGACGATCGCCTCTCAGGAGGAGATCGCGGCCATCATGCCGGGCGTCAGCTCGGGCGACGGTGACAACATCGTCGTCGCTCCGCCCTCGGACGATCAGTTGCCGCAATTCGGCGAGTACGTCTACGTTGAAGAATTGCCCGAGGCGGTCACGAAGGTTCCGCCGGCCTATCCGGACATGGCTCGTGAGGCGAACGTCGATGGCACGGTGCTGGTTCAGGCCCTGGTCGGCAAGAACGGCAAGGTCATTGACGTCAAGGTCGTGAAGTCGATTCCGATGCTGGATCAAGCAGCGGCGGAGGCCGTGCGGAAGTGGATCTTCAAGCCCGCACTCTCCAACAATAAGCCGGTCGCCGTGTGGGTCGCGGTTCCGGTCAAGTTCTCGCTGCACTAGTCGTCGGCGGAAGTTCCAGTTCGCGCCCCGGGCCGGGTGGTCCGGGGCGTTCGTTTTCAGGCCTCCGTCCGCGCCCGCGGCGGGGTTTGCCGCGCCGGTGGAGGGTGGATTGACCCCTCGGTCGCCGGCTCCGTATGTTGCGAAATCGCTGGCTTCTCGGCGCTTCACATCCCCGAAGTTCCCGGAGGTCCCCCCGATGCTGTCACCCGACGCGCCGCCGACGGCGAGTCCGGTCGCCGCAAGTGAACCCATGCCCTCGCTGATCGAGCGGGCGGTCGCGATTTTCGCGCGGCCGACGCGCGCGTGGGCGGGGCTCGAACGCCCCCGCTGGTGGTTTCCGCTGGCCGTGATGATCGTTGTGCAGATTGCGAGCACCGTGGTGTTGTACGAGCGCGCGGTGATCCCCATGATCCGGACGGGCTGGGAGCAGGCGGTCGAGGCGGGCCAGATGCCGGCGGAGCGTGTCGACGAGCTGACCGCCATGATGACTCAGCCGCTCGGCTGGACGTTTTCGATCCTCCAGCAGGCGGTCACCTGGGTGATCATGAGCCTGGTCGGTGCGCTGATGGTGTGGTTCGGCGTCGGATTCGTGCTCGGCCACCCGATGAAGTACCGGCAGGCATTCGAGGTCAACGCCTGGTCCTCGCTGATCATGCTGCCGGCGATCGTGCTGACCGGCGTGATCGCCTGGTCGAAGGGCACCCTTCGCGGCGTTCATCTCGGATTTGCGGCCCTGCTACCGGAGACGGAGACGCCGACCAAGCTCCTCACCGGCTCGAAAGTGTTCCTCGACGGCGTCGGACCGTTCGCGGTGTGGTGCATCGCAGTCACCGTGATTGGTGCGTCGGCGCTGACAGGCGCCCCGCGGCGGTCGGTGGCGTGGGTGGTTGGAGCTCTCTATGTCGGACTGATGCTATTCATCGCGGCGCTGGCCGGGATGTTCACGCCCGGAAGCTAGTGCCCTGCAACCTGAACCGGAGGCCTGCGTAGAAGGCCCCGTCACCGGGGGAGTCCCCGGATCCTTCCGGAGAATTCGAATGACGTCGCTACGCTGGTGGCAAATTCTCGCTTCGCTTCTCACTTCGTCGGCTCTCGTCTCGAGTGCCGGCGCAGCCCTGACCGTCGACGACGCCGTGCGGCTGGCGCTCACGCAGAACCCTCAAATCGTCAGCTCGAAGGCCGCGATCCTCGACGCGCGCAGCGGCGCCTACAGCGCCTATTCGGGCGTCCTGCCGCGCATCTCCGGCAGCGTCACCCGCTATCTCAGCGCCACCGACAATCAGGCCGGCGGGCGTAACGTGGGCGGCACGCTCACTCAGCCCTTCACGAGCGACTTCGAGATTCACGGCACCAATCCGACCCTGACCGGGAGCTGGAACCTGCTCGATCTGTCGGCATGGGCCGGCGTGATTTCCGCGCGCCGTTCGCAGTCGGCGGCTCGTCACTCGATGCAGTCGTCGCGCAACGAGGTGGCCTTCGCCACCCGTCGTCAGTTCTACGAAGTTGTCAAGGCGGTTCGGCTTTCACTGGTCGCCGACAGCGCGCTGCGCCTGTCTCGCGACGACGAACGTCGCGTCCGCGCGCTGTTCGAGGTCGGCTCGGTTTCGCGAAACGATCTGCTGCGCGCCCAGGTGCGTACCGCGCAGTCCGAGCTGGACTCACTGACGCGCCGCCAGAGCATCGTCGGTCAGCGAATCCTGCTCGCCGATCAACTCGGCATCGCCGAGGAGCGTCTCGACGAAGTCGACACGTCGCTGGTGGTCGCGCGACGGACCGACGAACTCGAAACGCTGGTGCAGGAGGCCGGGCGCGCGCGCCCCGACCTGCGGTCCGCCGAGACCGAGCTCGCCGCCGCACGCGCGAACGTGACCTCGGCCCGGCTCGACTACCTGCCGTATGTGAACGGCAGCGCCAGCATGACCTTCAATCCGACCTCGCGCTCGACCTCGACGGTCGATCCTCCTGGAGCACCCGCGATTCCGCCCGGCGTTTCCTCGAGCGAGTCGGAGAGCGATCGAGAGACCTCGGCATCGATCGCCGTGAGCATGGACCTGTTCAACGGGTTCGCGACCCAGGCGCGCAATGCCAGCGCCAAGGCGCGGCTGATGCGGGCTCAGGAGTCGCGGGATCAGTTGCAGCGCGGGCTGCGTGGCGAGGTGCGTCGATCGTTGCTGGCGTATGAAGCGGCGGTCGCAGGCGAGCAGGTCGCGCGGCGCGCACTCGAAGCGGCACGCGAGAGTCTCAAGCTCGCGCGCGAGAAGTACAACGTGGGTTCGGCGACGATTCTGGACCTGATCGACGCCCAGGTGAGTCACGAACGCGCGTCCGCCGATGTGGTCTCGGCGCTCGCGGCGATTCGGGTCGCGGACGCGGATCTGGACCGTGTTCGGGGCCGTGCCGAGTAACGCTGGCGAAGGGAGCGGTCGCACATGAAGGGCAAGATGAAGTGGCTGTGGATCGGGCTCGCCGCACTACTCGTGGTGGTGGTGGTGGTCGCGAACATGTCGCGCGGATCCGGCAACAAGGGCACTCCGGTGCAATTGAGTCGGGTTCGAAACGAGGCGGTGACTTCCCGCGTGCGGTCGCCCGGCAAGATCGAGGCGCGCACCCAGGTCAATGTCAGCGCCGACGTGGTCGGCAAGATCAGCCGCCTTGCGGTCAAAGAAGGCGACCGGGTCAAGCGTGGCCAACTGCTGCTGCAACTCGACGACACGCAATATCGCTCGGCGTACGATCAGACCCGCGCCGCGCTGGCATCGGCAGAGGCCCGTCGCCGCGAGGCGGATGCGTCTCTGAAGGTGTCCGAGGCGGCCTACGCTCGGCAGCGGCAGCTGTTCGAGCAGCGCCTGCTCTCGCAGCAGGAGTGGGATCAGGCGACGCAGGCCTATGAAGGCGCACGCAGTTCCTCGGCGGCGGCGAACGAGGAAGTCGCTCGGGCGCGCGCGGCGGCGCAGGGCTCGGCCGACAACCTCAGCAAGACTCGTTTCACGGCGCCATTCGACGGCGTGGTGAGCGCGTTGAACGTCGAGCAGGGCGAGATCGTGATCACGGGAACCATGAACAATCCGGGCACGCAGATCCTGACGGTTTCGGACATGTCGCGAATGCTGGTTCGTGCCGACGTCGACGAGACCGACGTAGTGGACGTCAAGCTCGGGCAGAAAGCCAAGATCACGGTGGATGCGTTCCCCGACACCACGTTCCCCGGCACCGTGGTCGAGATCGGAAGCACCGCCATGCGCACGCTGTCGGCCGGCAGCGACGGTCAGACCAATTTCGAGGTCAAAGTCGTGTTCGACATCTCGGTTCCCGAGATTCGGCCCGGAATGACCGCGGACGTTGACGTCGAAACCGCGACGCATGACAAGACGCTCTCGGTGCCGATCCAGGCCGTCGTGGTTCGGACCGAACGCGAGCTGGAGCGTGCCGCGAAGAGCAAGGCCGGCAAGACGGCCAGGGCTCCGAAGAGTCGTAAGGGAGACGCGGTGGCCGCCGAGGAGGACACGACCGGGCGGCGCGACAAGGAGATCACCGGAGTGTTCGTGGTCAAGGACGGCGTTGCGACCTTCAAGCCGGTTCGCACCGGGATCGCGAGCGAGACCATGATCGAGATCTTCGGAGAGATCGCCGAGAAGGATGAAGTCGTGACTGGGCCCTACAAGGCGTTGCGCGAGCTCAAGCCGAACGGAAAAGTCCGGAAGGAAACCTCGGGCCCCGGCCGCGCCGGCAAGTGAGGATCTCGTGCTGATCCAGATTCGTGATCTGCAGCGGGTGTACCAGGTCGGGACCGAAGAGGTGCGGGCGCTCAACGGCGTCGACCTCGACATCGCCGAGAACGAGTACGTGGCGATCATGGGGCCCTCGGGCTCCGGCAAGTCCACGCTCATGAACATCCTCGGCTGCCTCGACACGCCGACCCATGGAACCTATCGACTCAAGGACCACGAAATCGCGAGCATGAGCGACGACGAACTCGCCCGCATCCGGAATCAGGAGATCGGGTTTGTTTTCCAGACCTTCAATCTTCTGGCCCGCGCCGATGCGCTGCACAACGTCGAACTGCCGCTGGTTTACGCGGGCATGCGTCACGAGGACCGACGCAAGCGTGCCAAGGAAGCGCTCACCCGAGTCGGGCTCGCGGATCGCATGAAGCATCGCCCGAACGAACTGTCGGGCGGGCAGCGGCAGCGCGTCGCGATCGCGCGCGCGCTGGTCAATCGTCCCAGCATCATTCTGGCCGACGAACCGACCGGCAATCTCGACAGCGCGACCGGCGAAGAGATCATGGCCGCGTTTGCCGAGATCTGGCGCGAAGGCAACACCGTGATCCTCGTCACGCACGAAGCCGACGTCGCGGCGCATGCGAATCGCGTGGTGCGCATGCGGGACGGCAAAATCGAGAGCGACGTCCGCGACGACTCGAAGCGGGCCGGGATGCCGCGGGCGGCTTCCGCGTCATGAACCTTCGCGAGAGCGTCGGAATCGCTCTGGCCGCGTTGCGGGCGAACAAGCTACGTTCGTTCCTGACGCTGCTCGGGACCATCATCGGGGTCGCGTCGGTGATCGCGGTGGTGTCGTTCGTCGAGGGACTCAACCGCTATGTCTCGGACAAGCTGCTGTCGGCCGGCTCGAACGTCTTCTACGTCGACAAGTACGGCCTCATCATGTCGCAGGAAGCATGGGAGGACGCGGTCGGCCGTCCCGACATCACCCCCGAGGACGCCGAGGCGCTGCGACTCACGGTGCGTCACGCATCGATCGTCGTCGCGATGACGAACGGACAGTACTCGGTACGCCATAAGGCGAAGGTGGTCCGCAACATTCAGGTGCGCGGCCGAGGAACCGGATACGAGGTGGTCGACGACGTCGCGATCGAGCGCGGTCGGCACCTGTCGGACATCGACGACTCGCGCCGGCGATTGGTGTGCGTGATCGCGCCCGAGGTCGCCAGCGAGCTGTTCGAGAACCTCGACCCGTTGGGACGTCAGGTTCGCATCGGCGCAGAGAGCTACGAGGTGATCGGCGTCACCAAGAAGAAGGGCAGTGTGCTGGGCGAGAATCAGGATCGCTTCGTATGGATTCCGGTTCGCACGTTCCTCAAGTACAAGGCGGACCGCCAGACCGTCGACATCGCGGTCAAGAGCATCGATCAGGCCGCGTTGCCGGTCGCTCAGCAGGAGGTCCGAAACGTGCTGCGCGGGCGGCATCACCTGCGCCCGGGCGCGCCCGACGATTTCGGAATCATCACGTCGGACAACATCATGGATCTCTATCGCAATCTCACCGGCGGCATCTTCGTCGTGACGATCGGGGTCGCATCGATCGCCCTGCTGGTGGGCGGCATCGTGATCATGAACATCATGCTGGTGTCGGTCACCGAGCGGACGCGTGAGATCGGCGTGCGAAAGGCGCTCGGCGCGCGGCGTCGCGACATCCTGACGCAGTTCCTGGTGGAGTCGACCACGCTCTCGCTCGCTGGCGGTGTGACCGGAATCGCGATCGGCACCGGACTTGCTCTGCTGGTCGGGGCCGTCAGTCCGCTCCCTGCGGCGGTCAGTATGCCGGCCATCGTCATGGGCATTCTGCTCTCGTCGGCGGTCGGTATCTTCTTCGGCTCGTACCCCGCGGTGCGTGCCTCGCGGCTCGATCCGATCGAAGCATTGAGGTACGAGTAGCCATGAACTTCTGGTTTCTGGGCGAGACGCTGCGCATGGCGGCGCAGGCACTGTTCGCCAACCGTCTGCGGTCGGTGCTCGCGCTGCTCGGCATCGTGATCGGGGTCGGCACGGTGATCGGCATGGTGGCGCTGATCAACGGTTTTCAGCGCTCGTTCGAGAAGAGCATCCAGTCGATCGGCAACAACACGATCTACATCCGCCGCATCCGCCCGGGCGTGAACCTCGGCCCCGGCGGAATCCCCGACAGCCTGCGCCAGCGGCGTGCCTTTTCGATGGACGATGCGCGCGCGATTCTGGCCGGTGCTCCCGCGGTGCGCGCGATCGCTCCGTTCAAGTGGCCGTGGGCCGATCTCAAGCTTCGCTACCGTGACAAGCTCACGCGCTTCACGTTCGTCTACGGCACCAACGAGGACTACCTCATCACGCACGGCTACGACCTCGCGCGTGGGCGCTTCTTCACCACGGAAGAGGTGGAACGCAACGCGAACGTGGTGGTGCTCGGCAAGGACGTCCGGGAAGCCTTGTTCGGCGACGGCAGCGGGCTCGGCCAGCGCGTGCACATCGGGGACATTCCGTTCACGGTGATCGGCGAGTTCGAGGCCAAGGGACGCTTTCTCGGCAATAATTTCGATCAGGTCGCCGCGGTGCCGTACACCACGATCGACAAGAACTTCCCGTCGCCACAGGACGTCCCTCCGTGGTTCCCGAAACGCGGTGAGCTGTTCCTCGACGCGATTGCGTGGTCGCCGGAGCAGAACGACATCGCGCAGCAACAGATCATCGAGGTGCTGCGCGTGAGGCGACACCTGCCGAGCAACAAGCTGAACGACTTCGCGATCTTCACCGACGACGCATTCCTCCAGATCTACCAGCAGATCACCGGTGGAATCGTGGCGCTGATGACGCTCATCTCGTCGATTTCGCTGCTGGTCGGCGGGATCGGAGTGATGAACATCATGCTGGTCGCGGTCACCGAGCGAACGCGTGAGATCGGCATCCGCAAGGCGCTGGGCGCGCCGCGGCGCGCCATCCTGACCCAGTTCCTGGTCGAGTCGATGATGCTGACCGCGCTCGGCGGCGCGATCGGAGTCCTGCTGGGGGCGGGGATCTCGTGGCTGGTCAAGGCACTCAGTCCGCTGCCCACCTACGTCTCGCCCTGGTCCGTGGTGCTGGCGCTGGTGTTCTCGGCCACGGTCGGCATTTTCTTCGGACTCTATCCGGCCGTGCGCGCCTCGCGCCTCGATCCGGTCGACTCGCTGCGCTACGAGTAGCGCAGCGCCCCGCGCGTGCCACATCGCGGCGCGCGCGGGACTTCCGGAGCCGGCGCGGAATGCTATAGTCCCCGGCCCATGGCGACCCGCACCGAAGAGCCTTCCACGCGCCGTCACGGTCCCGGTCACGATCTCACGCGTCGCAGCGTCACACCGCTGACCGACATCGTCATCCGGGGCGCGCGCGAGCACAATCTGCAGAACCTTTCGCTGCGGCTACCGCGCCAGAGTCTGATCGTGGTGACCGGCGTGTCGGGTTCCGGGAAGTCCTCGCTCGCGTTCGACACGCTCTACGCCGAGGGTCAGCGCCGCTACGTCGAGTCGCTGTCGGCGTATGCGCGGCAATTCCTCGGCCAGATGGAAAAGCCCGACGTCGACGCGATCGAGGGCCTGAGTCCTGCGATCGCGATCGAGCAGCGCAGCGCCGGATCGAATCCGCGCTCGACGGTGGCGACCATCACCGAGATCTACGACTATCTGCGGCTGCTGTTCGCGCGCCTCGGTGTCCAGCACTGCCCGTCCTGCGGCACTCGCACCCGGCGACAGACCACCTCCGAGATCGTCGATCAGATCCTCGCTGAATGCGGCGGCCGCAAGGTCGCGGTGCTGGCGCCGTTCGTGCGCGGGCGCAAAGGGGAGTACCGCAAGGAGCTGGAGCAGATCCGCAAGCAGGGCTACCTGCGCGCGCGAACCGACGGCGCGTGGGTCGAGCTGGACGGCATCGAGAAACTCGCCAAGACCAAGCGCCACGACATCGACGTGGTGGTCGATCGGCTCACGCTCGAGGCTTCCTCCCGATCGCGGCTTGCCGACTCGGTCGAAGCTGCGCTCGCGCTCGGCAACGGCATGCTGACGGTCGCGCGCGACGGTGCAGACGACCTGCACTTCAGCCAGGGCTCCGCGTGCCCCAAATGCGGCACCAGCGTCCCGATCGTCGAACCCAAGAGCTTCTCCTTCAATTCGCCGTACGGCGCCTGCAAGGCGTGCGACGGTCTGGGGACGCTGATGCGCGTGGATCCTGACCGCGTGGTCCCGGATCCGAGCCTCAGTATTCGGGGCAATGCGATCGCCGCGTGGGGTGACGCCGAAGGGACGTGGGTCGGCGGCACGCTCGAAGCACTCGCCAAGTCGTTCAAGTTCTCGCTCGACACGCCGTGGAAGAAGCTGGCCACGCGCGTGCGCGAGATGCTGCTTCAGGGCGCGGGGGAGCGTCAGCTCCGTTACGAGTTCAAGCTCAAGAAGGGCTCCTCGTGGGTGCATCACGGCCGTTTTGAAGGCGTGATCCCGAACCTCGAACGCCGCTACCGTGAGACCACCAGTGAATCGGTCCGCAAGTGGATCGGCGGGCTCATGAATCCGACTCCGTGCGCCGGGTGCGGCGGCAAGCGGCTGCGCAAGGAGAGCCTCGCGGTGCTGATCGACGGCATCGACATCGGAGCCTGGTGCGCACTCTCGGTCGCGAGCGCGCGCGAACGTGCGGCCGCGCTCGAGTGGAAGGGCCCGGCCTCCGTGATCGCGGCCCCGGTGTTGAAGGAGATCACCAGCCGGCTCGGATTCCTCGACGACGTGGGACTCGGCTACCTGACGCTCGACCGTACCGCGGGAACGCTCGCCGGCGGCGAGGCGCAACGTATCCGACTCGCGACCCAGATCGGCTCGCAGCTGACCGGCGTGCTCTACATCCTCGACGAGCCCTCGATCGGGCTGCACCATCGCGACAACCAGCGATTGCTTCGCACTCTGCTTCAACTGCGGGATCTGGGGAACACGCTGGTGGTGGTCGAACACGACGAAGAGACGATGCGCGCCGCCGACTGGCTGCTGGATCTGGGGCCCGGGGCCGGGCGGCATGGTGGGCGACTCGTCGCAGCCGGTCGTCCCGAAGAGGTCGCCGCGACGGCCGGCTCTCTGACCGGCGAATACCTGTCGGGGGTGCGTCGCATCGAGATTCCGAAGCAGCGACGCGCCGGCAACGGACAGATGCTCACGGTGCGGGGCGCTCGGGCGAACAACCTCAAACAGATCGACGTCGAGTTCCCGCTCGGACGACTGGTGTGCGTGAGCGGTGTGTCGGGCTCCGGCAAGAGCACGCTCGTCAATGACATCCTGCTCGCGGCACTCGAGCGGCATCTGAACGACGCCGCGGCGGTGCCGGCCCCGCATCGCAAGATCGAGGGTCTCGATCACCTCGACAAGGTGGTGGCGATCGACCAGAGCCCGATCGGACGCACCCCGCGATCGAATCCCGCGACCTACACCGGTGCCTTCAACTTCATCCGCGACCTGTTCGCTCAGCTGCCGGAATCCAAGGTGCGCGGATACGGACCGGGGCGCTTCTCGTTCAACGTGAAGGGCGGCCGATGCGAGCACTGTCAGGGCGATGGTGTGCGGCGCATCGAGATGCACTTCCTGCCGGACGTCTACGTGAAGTGTGAGATCTGTCACGGGCGTCGCTACGATCGCGAGACCCTCGAAGTGCTCTACAAGGGGCGCTCGATCGCCGATGTGCTGGAGATGACGGTCGAGGAGGGGCTCGAGTTCCTCGGCGCGGTGCCGGCGCTGCGACGCAAGCTCGAAACGCTGCGCTCGGTAGGGCTCGGCTACATCCACCTCGGGCAGTCGGCCACCACGTTGTCGGGTGGCGAAGCGCAGCGGGTCAAACTCGCGACCGAACTGTCGCGCGTGGCGACCGGGAGGACGCTGTACGTTCTCGACGAACCGACCACCGGCCTGCACTTCGAAGATGTGCGCGCACTTCTGGAAGTACTGCAGGCCCTGGTCGAGCGCGGCAACAGCGTGGTGGTGATCGAACACAACCTCGATGTCATCAAGTCGGCCGACTGGCTCGTGGATCTGGGGCCGGAAGGCGGCGACCGGGGCGGCCACGTGGTGGCCGCCGGAACTCCCGAAGCGGTGGCGCGCGTGCGGAGCTCTCATACCGGCCAGGCCCTTCGCGCCCTGCTCACTCCATGACCGTTCGATCCACCGCACCCACGTCCACTCCGGCGCCGGCTTCCGCAGGCCGTCCAACGGCGATTCCAACGACCATGCGGGCGATCGTCAAGACCGCGTCCGCACCCGGCGCCGAGATTCGCGAAGTGCCCGTGCCGTCTCCCGGGCCGCGCGACCTGCTGCTCAAGGTGAAGCGCGCGGGAGTGTGCGGCACCGATCTGCACATTTACGTGTGGGACGGCTGGTCGCAGGGACGCATCCGTCCTCCGGTGACGCTCGGGCACGAGTTCGTCGGCGAAGTCGTCGCGATCGGCTCCGCGGTCACGAACGTCCAATCCGGCGACCGGGTCTCCTGCGAGAGTCACATCGTGTGCGACCACTGCGTCGCGTGCCGGACCGGCTATGCGCACGTGTGCGAGAACACGCGGATCCTCGGCGTCGATGTGAACGGCGGTTTCGCCGAATACGTGGTGGTGCCGGCGAGCAATGCCTGGCCGGCCCCTGCGAACGTGCCGATCGAGGTCGCGGGCGTGATGGAGCCGCTCGGGAACGCCGTTCACACTGCATTCGCGGGGCCGCTGTCGGGTTGCAACATCGCGGTGACCGGGTGCGGCCCGATCGGCCTGTTCGCGATCGGCGTGGCGCGCGCGGCGGGTGCCGTGCGCGTGATCGCCTCCGACGTTTCGCCCTATCGACTCGAGCTCGCGAAGCGCATGCAGGCCGATGCGCTGATCAATCCGGCGCAGGAGAACTTCGTCGAGCGGACGCGCGCGCTCACCGGAGGCCACGGCCTCGACGGCGTGCTCGAGATGTCGGGCAACCCGACGGCGATGCGGGACGGACTCGCGGCGCTGCGCAACGGCGGCCGCCTGTCGCTGCTCGGCCTGCCGCACGAGCCGTTCGAACTCGACTGGAATCGCCTCGTGATCTTCAAGGGGATCACGATTCACGGCATCGTCGGTCGACGCATGTACGACAGCTGGTATCAGATGGACAACCTGTTGGGCTCGGGCAAGCTCGACATCCGTCCCGCGATCACGCACCAGATGCCGATGGAGCGCTTCGACGAGGCGATCGCGCTGCTGCGCTCGGGGCAGGCCGGCAAGGTGGTGCTGGTGCCGTGGGGCGAGGAGGCGTGACGTGTTCGAGACGCTGAAGCCTCAACTCGAGTCCGAACTCGAGGCGATTCGTGCCGGCGGCCTGTGGAAGGACGAACGCGTCCTGGCGTCCGCACAGGGCGCCGAAGTGCGCTTGACCGACGGCCGCCAGGTCGTGGTGATGTGCGCGAACAACTATCTGGGGCTTTCGAGCGACGCGCGCGTGATCGAGGCGGCACACCGTGCGATCGACAGCCACGGCTTCGGACTCTCGTCGGTGCGCTTCATCTGCGGCACGCAAGACCTGCATCGGCGTCTCGAGCAGCGCATCTCGGAGTTTCTGGGTACCGAGGACACGATTCTCTATGCCGCGTGCTTCGACGCGAATGGCGGCGTGTTCGAACCGCTGCTCGGCGAAGCGGACGCGATCGTTTCCGACGCGCTCAACCACGCGTCGATCATCGACGGCGTGCGGCTGTGCAAGGCGCAGCGATGGCGCTACGAAACCAACGACATGGCCGACCTCGAGCGATGCCTTCGGGAAGCGGTCGAGCGCGGAACTCGCCATCGGATGATCGTGACCGACGGCGTCTTCAGCATGGACGGCACGATCGCGAATCTGGCGGCAATCTGTGAACTGGCGGATCGCTATCGTGCGCTCGTGATGGTCGACGACTGTCATGCGACCGGATTCCTGGGTGCGAACGGGCGCGGGAGCACCGAGCACTGCGGGGTGATGGGTCGCGTCGACATCCTCACCGGCACGCTCGGCAAGGCGCTCGGCGGCGCACTCGGTGGCTTCACCAGCGGTCGGCGCGAGATCATCGCGATGCTGCGCCAGCGTTCGCGACCGTACCTGTTCTCGAACAGTCTGCCGCCCGCGGTGGTCGGCGCGAGCCTCGCGGTGCTCGACCTGCTGTCCGAGTCCACGGCGTTGCGCGATCGCCTCGAGGCGAATACGCGACTGTTCCGTGACGGGATGCGGGCGGCAGGCTTCGAGCTCAAACCCGGGCATCATCCGATCGTGCCCATCATGCTGTACGACGAGCGGCTCGCTCACGACATGGCGCGTCGGCTGCTCGAACTCGGGATCTACGTGATCGGGTTCTCCTTCCCGGTGGTCCCGAAGGGTCAGGCGCGGATCCGCGTGCAGGTGTCGGCGGCGCACGAGCGGCATCATCTCGAACGCGCGATCGAAGCATTCGCGCAGGCCGGTCGCGAGCTCGGAGTGTTGAAGACCGCGTCGTCTTGATTCGAGTGTGACCTTTCGATACCGTGCGATCGCCTTCTCACCGGGAGTCTGCATCATGTCCTCCGCGACCACCCTCAAGCGCACTCCGTTCTTCGAACAACACCGCGCCGCCGGCGCGAAGCTGGTGGATTTCGCCGGCTACGAGATGCCGCTCCGCTATCGGGGGGACGTCGAGGAGCACCGCCGGGTGCGAACCGGTGTGGGGCTGTTCGACGTCTCGCACATGGGCGAATTTCGCGTCACCGGAGCGGGCGCCGTGGGCTTTCTGGATCGAGCCGTCACCAACGACGTCGCGGCGCTCGAGGTCGGGCAGGCGCTCTACACGCCGATCTGCCGGCCCGATGGCGGCATCGTCGACGACGCGCTGATCTATCGCGCAGCCGATCACCACATGGTGGTCGTCAACGCGAGCAACATCGCGAAGGACTTCGCATGGCTCGCGGAACAGTGTCCGGCCGACGCCACGCTCACCGACGTCTCCGAGGACCTCGCGCTGCTCGCGCTGCAGGGCCCGCGCGCCGCGGAGGTGCTGAGGGATCACGTTCCAGCCGCCGCGCTCGTGCTCGGCTACTACCGTTTCATGATCGGGCCGGTGTTCGGTGTCGACGCGGTGATTTCGCGCACCGGCTACACCGGTGAGGACGGCTTCGAGCTGTACTTCCATCCGCGCCATGCCGCCACGATCTGGGAGCAGCTGTTCTCGGCGGGTGCACCTCACGGACTCGAACCGATCGGCCTGGGTGCGCGCGACACGCTGCGCCTCGAGATGGCGTACATGTTGTATGGAAACGATATCGACGACTCAACCTCGCCGTTGGCGGCAGGACTCGGCTGGACGGTCAAACTCGGAAAGTCCGACTTCGCAGGCCGCGAGGTGCTGGTGCGTCAGAAGCAGGAAGGCGCGGCGCGCCGGCTGGTGGGACTCGAGGCCGAGGGGCGGCGGGTTCCACGTCACGGCATGGCGATCGAACGCGACGGACGTGCGGTCGGCACGGTGACCAGTGGTGCCTTCGGTCCCTCGCTCGAACGCGCGATCGCGATGGCGTACGTCGACAGCGCCAGCGCCGCACTCGGCACCGCGCTCGAAGTGGTCGCGGGCAGCACTCGCATTCCGGTCCGCACGGTGAAACGTCCGTTCTATACCCAGGGCACGCATCGCTAGGCACGAGCCCGGCGTCGATGCCCGCGCGGAGGATCTCGCATTGAGCTATCCCGAAGATCTCAGATATACGGCGGAACACGAGTGGGCTCGCCTCGAGGGCGGCGTCGTGACCGTCGGCATCACCAGCTATGCGACCGATCAGCTCGGGGACGTGGTGTTCGTCGAGCTTCCCGAGGTCGGTCGCAAGCTCGAAGCCACGAAGCCGTTCGGCGTGGTCGAGGCGGTCAAGACCGTGAGTGATCTGTTCGCACCGCTGGCGGGCGAGGTCATCGAAGTGAACGGGGCGCTGGCCGACAATCCGGCGCTCGTGAATCAATCGCCGTACGGTGACGGCTGGATGGTACGGATCCGGCCGGCGGATCCCGCCGGCATCCTGAAGCTGCTTTCGCACGACGATTACTCCCGGCTGATCGAGGAGCAGCACGCGTGAGCTACGTCGGACTGACCCCCGCGGAAGAGCGCCGCATGCTGGACGCGATCGGGGTCGGAGCGTTCGAAGATCTGATTGCCGCGATTCCCGCGGAAGCGCGCCGCTCCGAGCCGGTTGCGATTCCCGCCGCTGCCTCTGAGATCGAGCTGCGCCGTCGGTTCGGTGCGTGGGCGCAGCAGAATGCTGCGGCGCACGCGGTGTCCTTTCTCGGCGGCGGAATCTACGACCACTACATTCCTTCGGCACTCGCCGCGGTGGCAGGACGGAGCGAATTCGCGACCGCCTACACGCCCTATCAGCCCGAGGTCGCGCAGGGCTCGCTGACGGCGATCTTCGAGTTCCAGAGCATGATCGTCGAGTTGACAGGCTGCGCGGTTGCGAATGCCTCGATGTACGACGGCGCGACCGCACTGGCCGAGGCGGTGCTGCTCGCGCGCCACCAGACCGGCCGTGCGCGCGTCGTGGTCGCAGGCGCGGTGCATCCGAACTACCTGGCGGTTCTGAACACCTATCTCGACGGTCACGACGTCACGCTGGTGGCCGAGCACGGCGGGCAGTGCGCGCCCGACGACCTCCAGGCGGCCCTCGGCGGGGACGTGGCGGCCGTGATCTACCAGCACCCGAACTTCTTCGGCGTGCTCGAGAACCCGCAGGCTCTGAACGCGCTCGCCCGCACTTCCGGCGCACTTGCGATCGCCTGCTGCGATCCCATCGCGCTCGCGCTGCTCGAGCCGCCCGGCCGCAGCCCCGCAGGCGCGGACATCGTCGTGGGAGAGGGGCAGAGCCTCGGTAATCCGCCGAGCTTCGGCGGGCCGGTGCTCGGCTTCTTCGCCTGCTCCGAAGCGCTGGTGCGCCGCATGCCGGGTCGACTCGCGGCGCAGACCGTCGACTCTCAGGGGCGGCGCGGATTCGTGCTCACGCTCCAGACTCGCGAGCAGCACATCCGACGCGAGAAGGCGACATCGAACATCTGCACGAATCAGGGACTGCTCGCACTGCGCGCCACGATCTACCTGGGACTGCTCGGCCGCGAAGGCCTGCGCGAAGTCGCGGAGTCCTGCGTTCAGAAGACCCATCATGCGGCGCGACTCGCGGCAGCGATCCCGGGGTACCGGGTGGTCCACGACGGTGCGTTCTTCCGCGAATTCGTGCTCGAGTGCCCGGTCGATGCGCGGATCGTGATCCGCGAAGCGCTCACGACCGGCGTGCTGCCGGGCGTCGACCTGGCGCAGTTCCGACCCGAATGGAAGCGAATGCTGCTGGTCGCGGTCACCGAACAGCGCAGCGCAGTCGAGATCGATGCGTGGGCCGCTGCGCTGCGGCGCGCGGGAGGTGCCCGATGAGCGGCATGCCACGGCGTCTGTTGATCGAGCAAGGTGGCCCCGGGCATCGGGGTCCACGCCTTCCGGCGGTCGACGTACCGATCCGTCCGCTCTCGGAGCTTCTCAAAGGCGCGCGGCTGCGCGAGACGCTGGATCTGCCGCAGGTCAGCGAGCCCGAAGTGGTTCGCCATTTCGTCGAGCTCTCGATCTTGAACCATCACATCGATCGCGGGCTCTACCCGCTCGGTTCCTGCACCATGAAGCACAATCCCAAGATCAACGACGAGCTCGCGTCGCTGCCGGGCTTCGCGCTCGCACATCCGCTCGCGGGAGACGAAGCGAGTCAGGGTGCGCTGCGCGTGATCTTCGATCTGCAGCGCGCCCTGGCCGAAATCACCGGTTTCGATGCGGTGGCATCGCAACCCGCCGCCGGCGCGCATGGCGAGATGACCGGGCTGCTGCTGATCCGCGACTACCACCGGTCGCGCGGCGAAGGCGATCGCCGCCGTCGCGTCATCATTCCGGACTCCGCGCACGGCACCAACCCCGCGAGCGTGAATCTGATGGGATGGGAGACCGTGACGGTGCCGTCGGGCGCCAACGGCCACGTCGACATCGAAGCGTTCCGGCGCGAACTCGACGATCGCGCGGCCGCGATCATGGTCACGGTGCCGAGCACGCTCGGGTTGTTCGAGCCCGAGATCCTCGAGGTCACACGCCTCGCCCACGCGGTCGGCGCTCAATGCTACATGGATGGCGCCAACCTGAATGCGCTGGTCGGTCACGTGCGCCCCGGTGATCTGGGCTTCGACGTCATGCACATCAACGTGCACAAGACGTTTTCGACGCCTCACGGCGGCGGTGGACCCGGCGCCGGCCCCGTCGCGGTGGCTTCGCACCTCGAACCGTTCCTGCCGGTGCCGGTGGTGCGCGAACACGGCGGCCGGCTCGTGAGCGATTTCGAACGGCCGCAATCGGTCGGTCGGGTGCATTCGTTCTACGGCAATTTCGGGATTCTGCTGCGAGCGCTGGCCTACATCTCGACGCTCGGCCCCGACGGCCTGCGACAGGTCAGCCGCACCGCGATCCTCAACGCGAATTACCTCATGCGGCGGCTGGCCGGATCCTACGAGCTGCCGTTTCCCGATCACTGCATGCACGAGTTCGTCGTGAGCGGCCGAGGTCTGCGCCGTCATGGCATCAAGACTCTCGACGTCGCGAAGCGCCTGCTCGACTTCGGAGTGCACGCGCCGACCGTTTACTTTCCGCTCATCGTCGAAGAGGCCATGATGATCGAGCCCACCGAGAC
>JABFRW010000162.1 GCA_013140805.1 Candidatus Eisenbacteria bacterium | reverse complement strand
GGTTTGCCGAGCCGCTCGCCGCGCAACACCACCACCGTATCCGCCCCCACCACCACCGCGTCGGGTTTGCGGGCCGCGACGCGCTGCGCCTTGTCGAGTGCCAGAGCCCGCACGCCGTGTCGCGGCTCGGCCTCACGCGGCCATGCGCGATCCGGCCCCGGGTCAACGACCGTAAATCGCGCGCCGACCTGCTTGAGCAGCGCGACGCGTCGCGGTGAGGCCGAAGCGAGCACCAGCGGCGCGCTCCCGCTCCAGAACAGCTCGCGACCGGCGGCGCTCACGCGCGAGCCGCCGGAGGCTCGATCTCGAGCCACAGCGTGACCGGACCATCATTCACGAGCGCGACCTCCATGTGAGTTCGGAAGACTCCGCGCGCGACCGGGACTCCGATCGCGGCGAGGGATTCGCAAAAACGTTCGAACAGCGGCTCGGCGATCTCGGGTCGCGCCGCACGCACGAAGTCGGGTCGTCGTCCTGAATTCGCGTCGCCATAGAGCGTGAACTGCGGCACCACCAGCACCGCACCCGCGACCTGGGAGACGTCGAGATTCATGCGCTCCGAGGCATCGGGGAAGATCCTCAACCCCGCGAGCTTGCGCGCCAGCGCGTCGGCTTCGGCCACGGTGTCGGCATGCGTCGCACCGAGCAGCACCACCAGACCGTGCGCGATTGCGCCGCGCACCGTGCCATCCACCGACACGCGGGCCTCCGACACCCGCTGCACGAGGGCCCGCATCAACCTCGCCCCGGCCGCATCGCGGCCGACCTCGAGCGCCCGACGCTCATGCGTTGCCGCTGCGCCGCTGAGGCGGCCGCCGCATCAGCCGCTGGCGGCGTTCGACGCTCGTGACGCCCTTGATGCGGCGAATCGCGCCGATCAGCTCGTCGAGCTTCGCGACGTGCGGCACCTCGACCACGAACATGCCGCGCGCGGTCTTGTCCTCGCTCGCCATGCCCGCGGTGCGCACGTTGACGTGCAGCGTCGAGATGGTCTTCGCGATGTCGGCGAGCAGCGAAGTTCGATCCTGTCCGTAGACCAGCAACCGAACCGGGAACGTTTCGTCGCTGCGAGCATTCCATTCGACCGGCACCCGACGATCCTCGGAAACGCGGCCGGGAAACGTGTTCGGGCAGTCGATGCGATGGACCGAGACGCCGCGACCGAGCGTCACCACGCCGAGCACCGCATCGCCCGGCACCGGCTGACAACAGCGCGCGAACGTGACCATCACGTTGTCGACACCGTCGATCCGGATGCCCGCGGTGGGCCGTCGACCGAGTCCGAGCGCTTCGAGCGGACCCTTGGTGAGCCGTTCGGCGAGCGACTCCTTCTCGGGCACCAGGCGCCGCACCAGCGAGGTCAGCGACAACTGCCCTTCGGCGAGTCGCGCATAGAGCTGGTCCACGTCGGAGCATCCGGTCGCGTGCGCGGCTGCATCCAGCGCCGCCTCGTCGACGGTGTGGTGGAGCCGCTTCAGCTCGCGCTCCAGCATCTGGCGGCCCAGCGTGATGCTGTCGGACAGGCGCTGGAGCCTCATCCAGTGGCGCACCTTGGTTCGCGCGCCGGTGGTACGCAGGAACTTGAGCCAGTCCTCGCGCGGCTGCGCCTGCGGCGAGGTGATGATCTCGACCGTGTCGCCATTGCGCAGCTCGTGCCGCAACGGCACGAGTTCGCCGTTCACGCGCGCACCGACGGTCTTCTGGCCGACCTCGGTGTGGATCAGGAAGGCGAAGTCGAGCGGCGTGGCGCCCTTGGGCAGGCGCTTGAGTTCGCGGCGCGGGGTGTAGACGAACACTTCCTCCTGGTAGAGCGCCGTCTTGAGGAAGTCCATGTACTCGTCGTCCGATGCCGCTTCCTGCCACTCGGCGGTCGAAGCCACGAACCCGCCGATCTTGGCATCCAGCTCGGCGTCGAGTTTTCCGCCCTGCTTGTATACGTAGTGCGCCGCGACACCGGTCTCGGCGGTGTGGTGCATGTCACGGGTGCGGATCTGCACCTCGACCAGCTCGCCACCGCCGACCAGCACCGTGGTGTGGAGCGACTGGTACATGTTGCTCTTCGGAGTCGCGATGTAGTCCTTGAAGCGATCCTGCACCGGGGTGAAGACGTCGTGCACCACCCCGAGTGCGCGGTAGCAGTCGGTGCGCGAGTGCGTGATCACGCGCAGTCCCGACAGGTCGTGAATCGCGTCGAACGGGCGGCCGGTCTTCATCTTGGTGTAGATCGAGAAGAAGTGCTTCGGCCGCCCCGTCACCTCGGCCTTGATGCCACCCGCCTTGAGCGCATCCTTGAGATCCCCGCGCACCTGCTCGACGAAATGCTGGCGCTCGTCGCGTTTCGCCTGGATGCGGCCCGCGATCTCGGCATAGGCCTCGGCGTCGAGCGTCTTGAGCGCCAGGTCCTCGAGTTCGCGCTTGATGCTCGCGATCCCGAGCCGATGGGCGAGCGGCGCGTAGATGTCGCGCGTCTCCTCGGCGATGCGACGCGCCTTCTCGGGCCGCAGCGCCGAAACGGTGCGCATGTTGTGGAGACGATCGGCGAGCTTGATGAAGATCACCCGCAGATCGCGCGACATCGAGAGCACCATCTTGCGAAAGTTGTCGGCCTGCTCGGCCTCGCGGCGTTCGAAGTGAAGCCCCGAGAGCTTGGTCACCCCTTCGACGAGTCCGGCCACTTCCTTGCCGAACCGCTTTTCGACGTCCTCGGGCGTGACCGGCGTGTCCTCGACCACGTCGTGCAGCAGTGCCGCGCACGCCAGCGTGGTCTCGAGTCGCGTCTCGAGCAGTTGCAGCAGGATTCGACACACTTCGACCAGATGGGTCACGTAGGGCTCGCCGGACACCCTTCGCTGGCCCTCGTGCGCGAGTGCGGCGTAGTCGAACGCGGCGGCGACGCGGTCACGATCGACGCGCGGCGCGTGCTCCTCGAGGTGCGCGAGCAGCTCGGAGCGTAATTCGAGATGCGGAACCGGGTCGCTCATGCCGGTCGCAGCGCGCGCACTCTCAACTGAAGGCGCGTGGTTCCGTTCCATTCGTTGCGGGTCGGGACCGCCACCAGGTCGACGCGCGCGCCGCGTGCGATGCCGGCCGCCGTCTCGCCGAGTCCGAAGCCGATCGCCTCCAGCGCGGCGGCGCCATCGCGAATCTGCAGCTTGAGATGCCGTCCGTCGCCCACGCGTCCGAGTTGATCGATCGTGACGCCGCGAATCAGGAAATGCGGTTCGGGATTCGCGAGCCCGAACGGCGCCATGCGGTCGATCCACTCGATCAGCTCGAGTGAGCACTCCGCGAGCGTCAGCTCGGCGTCGTGATCGACGCGCGGCACGCACGCCTCGGGATCGAGTCGCGCGGCGACCAGGCTCTCGACGCGGGTGCGAAACGGCACCAGCTGATCGCGACGCAGCGTGAATCCGGCGGCGGCCGCATGCCCGCCCCAGGTCGCGAGCAGGTCATCGCAGCCGGCCAGGATCTCGGTCAGGTCGATGCCGCCGGTGGTGCGCGCCGAGCCCCGACCCAGATCACCGTCGAGTGCGACCAGCAGCGCGGGGCGCTGAAACCGTTCGACCAGGCGCGACGCGACGATTCCGACCACACCGGGATGCCAGTGCTCGTCCCACAGCACCAGCGACGCCGGCCCCGGCCAGCCCAGCTGCGACACCACGCGCTCCGAGGCTTCGCGGGCGGCCGATTCGTCGAACTTGCGGCGCTTCTGATTCTCACGTTCGAGCACCTCCGCCAGCCTCCGGCCCTCGACTTCGTCGCGGGCGAACAGCAGCTCGAGGGCCTGATCGGCGTGACCCATGCGGCCCGCGGCATTGATCCGCGGCGCGAGCATGAACGCGACGTGCACGTCGGTGAGGCGGCGTCCATCGACGCCGGCGACGCGCATCAGCTCACGCAAGCCTGGCCGCGTCGTGGCGGCGAGGCTCGCAAGACCATGACGCGCCAGGATCCGGTTCTCGCCGATCAGCGGCACCACGTCCGCGATGGTTCCCAGCGCCACCAGGTCGAGCGCCTCGAACGCGGCCTCGGCGCGGCCACGCGCCTCGAACAGCGCCTGCACGAGTTTGAACGTCACGCCGACTCCGGCCAGCGACTTGAACGGATACTCGCACCCGGGGCGAATCGGATTCACCACCGCCTCGGCGTTCGGCAGCGTCGGGCCGGGTTCGTGATGATCGGTCACCACCACGTCGATGCCGAGCGAGCGAGCGTGGTCGATCGGCTCATTCGCGGTGATTCCACAGTCCACCGTCACGATGAGCTGCACGCCCGCACGCTGTGCCGCATCGACCGCCGCGACCGTGAGGCCGTAGCCGTCGCGGGTGCGATGGGGAATGCGCGGAGCGGCCTGCCCCCCGAGCGAACGCAACACGCTGACCAGCAGGAACGTGGAGGTGATGCCGTCGACGTCGTAGTCGCCCTGAACCAGGATGCGCTCGTTCGCGGCCAGCGCCCGATTGACGCGCGCCAGCGCGCGATCCATGTCTCTGAGCGCGAGCGGATCGTGCAGTGCGTCGAGCGACGGAGACAGGAACGCACTCGCGGCCTCGGGATCGCGTACTCCGCGCCGCACCAGCGCATCGGCGATCGCGAGCGGCGCGTCGAGTGCGGCCGCGAGCGAGCGCGTCGCGCCGGCATCGAAGCCGGCACGCGGGGTCCAGAGCGCGGATTGGGTCTGCACCATCGATGGCCTCGGCGCCGCGACGGGCGCCTTCTCTGAGTCAGGCGCCCGTTTCTCGCCGTGCGCGCGCTGCGCACGGTCCGGCTCGCTCGATCGGTCCGGGTCCGAGTCCCCCGTAAGCCGAATTCTGTCGGATTGCTCCGTGGTGATCATTCGTCTGGGACGCCCGTCTCCGGGACGCCTCAATGCGACCGACCCTGGGGTGTTGACGGAGCGGGACACACTCCTCCCCCTCTATTCGGTCTTGCTCCAGGTGGGGTTTACCGAGCCGGCTCCGTCACCGGAACCGCTGGTGCGCTCTTACCGCACCGTTTCACCCTTGCCCGCAGCGCGGTTGCCCGCGCCCGTTGGCGGTCTGCTCTCTGTTGCACTTTCCGTAGGCTCGCGCCCCCTGGGAGTTACCCAGCACCTTGCCCTGTGGAGTTCGGACTTTCCTCACGATCCAGCCTCGGCGACCGCGTGAGCGGAAGCGTTGGCGAAGACCGCGCGATCACCTGGGAGACTCGGGACCCAGAACCCGATCGAGCGTTTCGTTCACGAGTCCGTCCGCGCGAGCATTCGCCGCGCGTGGAATCGCCTCGTAGCGCACCGAGGCGATGCGACCCGCCGCCACCCGCGCCTGCGCGTGCAACGGTTTGAGACCTTCGTGCTTGACCCGATATTCGCCGGTCATCTGGCGCACCACCAGCTCGGAATCGAGCCGCACCAGCAGCGGTGACGCTCCATGCTTGCCTGCCGCACCCAGCCCCGCGATCAGGCCGCGGTACTCGGCCACGTTGTTCGTCACCGAACCGAGATACTCCCCGAGCGCTTCACGCTCGGCGCCGCTCGGGTCCGCGAGCACGAAGCCACAGGCTCCGGGCCCCGGGTTGCCACGCGCACCACCGTCGCAATGCAGGATCCAGGGACGACTCGAATCGACACTCATGAGGACGGCAGAATAGTGAAGCGCATCGCCAGCGACAAGGCGCGCACGCTCAGGCGTCGTCGTCGGGCGGCCAGATCAGCAGCCGCCCGCACCCGTCGCAACCGATCAGGCGGTCGCCGCGCTTCACCTCCTGCAAGGCCTGGGGCGCGAGTGCGCGATAACACGCCGAGCAGGCGTTCTTGGCCACCGGGACCAGCGCGCGACCGCCGCGCGACTCGTGAATGCGCTCGTAACGCGCCCGCGTCGCGGGCGGAATCGTCTCGAGCAGCGAGACGCGCTTGCGATTCACCGCGTCGGCGCGCGCCTGCTCGACCCCCGCCTCTTTCTCGAGTGCCGCGCGCCGCACCGCCGCGGAAGCTTCAGCCTCCGCGACCGCGAGCTCGAGCTTCGGTCGCCGTACTGCCGACTGCTCTTCCTGATCCATCAGTTCCAGCAGCTGCGTCTCGAGTTCGGAACGGCGCCGTTTGCGATCGGCGATTTCGTGCACCAGCGCCTGGTACTCGTCGTTCTTCTTGACCAGCGGCAGCTGGCCTTCGAAACGCCGCGCCTCGGTCTCGATCGCTGCGATCTCGCGCTCGATCGTGCGATGGCGGAGCTGCTGCTCGTGTTCGCCGGCGAGGTGCGCGTCGCGCTGCGTTCGATCGTGCGTCAGGCGCCGCTCGATCGCGGCGATCTCCTCGGGCAGCCGGGCGAGCTGTTGAGCGATCGTCAGCAGCTGGTCGTCCAGCAGATGGAGCGCCCACATCGCGCGGAGCTCGTCGTTCAGGGATGCCTCCCGATCGAAAGCCGGACGTCTTGGGCGCGGCGCGGACTCGTGCGCGCAGAAAGGAATGGTGGGCGCAACAGGACTTGAACCTGTGACCCCCTGGTTGTGATCCAGGTGCTCTACCAGCTGAGCTATGCGCCCGATACGACTGCCGACGCGAACGCGCGCCGTGGTGCGGGTGGGCCCACCTGGATTCGAACCAGGGTCTTACCGGTTATGAGCCGGCTGCTCTGGACCGCTGAGCTATGGGCCCAGCGTGGATCCGTCGGACCAACGCGCCGTAAGGGAGCGCGTTTGTAGCACCCGTTCGCCGCCGCGGTCAAGGAAGTCGGGGTGGCCCATCGCCACCCCGCCCCTACAGCAGTTCGGTGTATGCCTTGAGCCGCCGACTGCGGGTCGGATGTCGCAGCTTGCGCAGCGCCTTCGCCTCGATCTGACGAATGCGCTCGCGCGTGACGTTGAAGAACGCTCCAACCTCTTCGAGCGTCCGCTGCGCCCCGTCGTCGGTGAGTCCGAAGCGCAACCGGATCACCTTGGCCTCGCGCGGCGTCAGGGTCTTCAGCACCTCGTTGACCTCGTCGCGCAGCATCGCGGCCGCGGCGGAGTGCGCCGGGCTCACCACGCTGGTGTCTTCGATGAAGTCCCCGAGGTTCGAGTCGTCGTCCTCGCCGATCGGCCGGTCGAGCGAGATCGGTTCCTGGGCCGCCTTGATGATGCTCTTCACCTTGTCGACCGGCAGCTCGAGGCGTTCCGCGATCTCTTCCGGGGTCGGCTCGCGTCCCAATTCCTGGACGAGCTTTCGCGACACGCGCACCACGCGGTTGATGTGCTCGATCATGTGAACCGGTACGCGAATGGTGCGCGCCTGATCGGCGATCGCACGCGTGATCGCCTGACGGATCCACCACGTCGCGTAGGTCGAGAACTTGTAACCCTTGGTGTAGTCGAACTTGTCGACCGCACGCATCAGGCCCGAGTTGCCTTCCTGGATGAGGTCCAGGAACTCGAGTCCACGATTCGTGTAGCGCTTCGCGATCGAGATCACGAGCCGCACGTTCGCTTCGATCATTTCGCGCTTCGCCTGACCGGTCGCCCGCTCGCCGTCGCGGATCTGACGGCACAGCTCGAGCAGGTGATCTTTGGTGAGGCGCGAATCATCCTCGAGCGACTTGACGTCCCGCCGCAGCGTCTTGAGTTCGTTCTGGAACTCGGCGATCTGCGAGGGCTGCAGGCCCGAGTCGCGACGCACCGCGCGCAGTTCCTTCGGCCCCTTCTTGAGCCGGCGTGCGAACTCGCCCATGTCGTCGCTGCTGTGCCCGTAGCGGCGTTCGATGTCCGCCTGCCGCTCTTCGAGCTCCTCGCCGCGCCGGCCGAGATCCTTCACCGGGCCGGCGAGTTCGGTCACCAGCCGCGGGTTGATCGACAGCTTATGGATCTCCTGCGTCAGTTCGGCCTCGACCTTCGCCCAGTTCGCCTGCAGCGAGCTGCGCTGCTTCTCGGTCATGCGCAAATTCTGCCGCTCGAGCAGGTCGTTGTAGCGCTTCTGCAGCGTGAACACGCGCTCGAGGATCCGCACCGCGCGCTGCCGCTCCTTGAGGAGCGCCGGCTCGGTCAACGCGTTCTCGTCGACCTTGATGAAGTCCTCGATCTTGAGCTGACCTTCCTTGAGCCGCTTCGCGAGTGCGCGAATCTCCTTGAGCGACGCCTCGATCCGGAACATCGCGGCCAGCACCTGCCGCTCGCCCGCCTCGATGCGACGCGCGATCTCGACTTCGCCTTCGCGCGTCAGCAGCGGCACGCGTCCCATTTCGCGCAGATACATGCGCACCGGGTCGTCGTAGCGCACCGGTTGCTGGGGTGCCGCCTTCGCGGCCGCCGACGGCTTCTTGTCCTCGATCTTGCGCAGCTTGCGGATGTGGTCCTGCGCCTCTTCCTCCGAGGCGAAGACCTGCATCTGCATGTCGTTCAGCATCGAGTGGACCTCTTCCATCAGGTCCACCTGATCCTCCGGCTCGAGTTCGTCACCGAGCTGCCACACGATCTGATCCTCGGTGACGTAGCCCTGACGAAGCGCCAGCGACTTGATCTCGTCCATGCGCTTGCGCTGCTCGAGTCGGATCTTCTGTCGAGCTTCACGAGCGGAAACTTTCTTCTCCTTCGTGGCCGTGGCCATCGGTCACGATCTCCCTGTCGTTTCGGTCGGGAACGTCGCTCGCGAGTCGGCGCCAGCGCCGATCTCACGCTCGAGTTCGCCGAGCCGATTGCCTATGGTGAGAGCCTCCGCCTGCAAGGCGCGAATGGTCTCGAAATCCGCGGTCGTTGACATCGCTTCTCGTATCACACGCTGGCGTCCCTTGAGGCGCCGTTGTTCGAGACGGCGGGCCGCTCCTGCGGCTTCCGCGCGCCAGTTCATGTCCGACTCGGCCGCCGCCACCAGTTCGCGCGCCAGCGCGCCGGTCGCCTCGTCCGTGTACAACGTTTCGGGTGCCGTCCACAGTCGCTCGGCGAGCCCGCGCAAATCGGTTTCAGAGAAATCTTCGGGCGCGACGCGCTGAGCGGCCGCGTCGAACGTGTCCGGTTCCATCAGCAGCGCGGTCACCAGCCGTCGCTCGAGTGCGCGCTCCGCCGCCGGACGCCCGTGCGGTCGTGACGCCGTCACGACCGCAC
>JABFRW010000161.1:0-17500 GCA_013140805.1 Candidatus Eisenbacteria bacterium | reverse complement strand
TGGGGGAACCCGGCGAGGGTAATGCCTCGTCATCGCCCGCTGAATGCATAGGCGGGTGGAAGCCAACGGAGGGAAGTGAGACATCTCAGTACCTCCAGGAAGAGAAAGAAAATTCGATTCCCCGAGTAGCGGCGAGCGAAAAGGGAACAGCCTAAACCCGAGCACGCTTGCGTGCGGAGGTGTCGCGGGATTCAGTAGGCCGCAAGGCCGAGGAGTTACAAACCAACACGCTAGTCGAACCGTCTGGGAAGTCGGGCCATAGCGGGTGATAGCCCCGTAGACGAAAGTGCGTTGGCTCCTTGACTGAACTCCCAAGTACCGCAGGACACGTGAAATCCGGCGGGAATCTGCGAGGACCATCTCGTAAGGCTAAATACTCTCTCGTGACCGATAGTGAACCAGTACCGTGAGGGAAAGGTGAGAAGAACCCCAGGTGGGGAGTAGCAGAACCTGAAACCATGCGCCTACAAGCGGTCGGAGGCCTACCACGGAGCTTGCTCTGTGGATCGGCTGACGGCGTGCCTTTTGCATAATGATCCGGCGAGTTGCTCGTCTGCAGCGAGGTTAAGTGTCTTGAGACACGGAGCCATAGCGAAAGCGAGTCCGAAATGGGCGACCAGTTGCAGGCGGCAGACCCGAAGCGTGTGTGATCTACCCATGGCCAGGATGAAGCGGATGTCAAAGTCCGTGGAGGTCCGAACCGGTTAGCGTTGAAAAGCCATCGGATGAGCTGTGGGTAGGGGTGAAAGGCCAATCAAACCACGTGATAGCTGGTTCTCCCCGAAATATGTTTAGCCATAGCCTCGCGTAATTGTGTCGCGGAGGTAGAGCACTGATTGAGCTAGGGGCCCCACCAGGCTACCAAACTCATTCAAACTCCGAATGCCGTTGACATCTATCGCGGGAGTCAGCCTACGAGGGATAAGCTTCGTGGACGAGAGGGGAACAACCCAGACTAGCAGCTAAGGTCCCAGAGTGCGGGCTAAGTGCATAAGGATGTGGGATCGCTCAGACAACCAGGATGTTGGCTTAGAAGCAGCCACCATTTAAAGAGTGCGTAACAGCTCACTGGTCAAGGGATCCTGCGCCGATAATGATCGGGACTAAAGTCCGCCACCGAAGCTCTAGATTCGTCGAAAGACGTCTGGTAGGGGAGCGTTCTGCTTTAGGATGAAGGTCGATTGTAAAGTCGGCTGGACGACGCAGAAGTGATTATGCCGGAACGAGTAGCGAGAAAACGGGTGAGAAACCCGTTCACCGAAAGCCCAAGGTTTCCTGAGGAAGGTTAATCCGCTCAGGGTTAGTCGGACCCTTAGGTGAGGCCGAAAGGCGTAACCGATGGAAAGCAGGTCAATATTCCTGCACCACTGGGGAGACGACCAAGACGCGAAGGGGTGACGCAGAAGTGAAAGATCAGCCGGCGAACGGTAGTGCCGGTCTAAGCCCGTAGGTACGTGGTCCACTAGGCAAATCCGGTGGATCCAATCCGAGAGGTGATGGGGAAACGAGCCGCAAGGCGAGCCAACTGATCCTAATCCCGCTGCCAAGAAAAGCCTCGTAGCGAGTCTCTCAAGTGTCCGTACCGTAAACCGACACAGGTAGGCAGGGTGAGTATCCTAAGGTGCTCGAGTGAGTCTTGCAGAAGGAACTAGGCAAAATAGCCCCGTAACTTCGGAAGAAGGGGTGCCCGGTGTGTGAAGGAGCTTGCCTCCGTAAGCACGCTGGGCCGCAGTGAATGGGGTCAAGCGACTGTTTACCAAAAACACATCTCTCTGCTAAGCCGATGAGGCAACGTATAGGGAGTGACACCTGCCCGGTGCCGGAAGGTTAAAGAGAGGGGTTAGCCGTAAGGCGAAGCTCTGAACTGAAGCCCCGGTAAACGGCGGCCGTAACTATAACGGTCCTAAGGTAGCGAAATTCCTTGTCGGGTAAGTTCCGACCTGCACGAATGGTGTAACGACTTGACCGCTGTCTCCTGCAAGAGCTCGGCGAAACTGTAGCTGCGGTGAAGATGCCGCATACCCGCGACTGGACAGAAAGACCCCGTGCACCTTTACTATAACCTGATATTGGGTCTTGATTTTTCATGTGTAGGATAGGTGGGAGGCTTTGAAGCGGGGGCGCTAGCCCTCGTGGAGCCAACCTTGAAATACCACCCTTGAAACATCGGGATTCTAACCTCGAGCCGTAAGCCGGCCGTGGAACAGTGTCAGGCGGGTAGTTTAACTGGGGCGGTTGCCTCCTAAAGTGTAACGGAGGCGTGCAAAGGTTCCCTCAGCGCGGTCGGTAATCGCGCGTGGAGTGCAATGGCACAAGGGAGCTTAACTGCGAGACAGACAAGTCGAGCAGATGCGAAAGCAGGCCATAGTGATCCGGTGGTTCCGTATGGAAGGGCCATCGCTTAACGGATAAAAGGTACGCCGGGGATAACAGGCTGATCTCGCCCGAGAGTTCACATCGACGGCGGGGTTTGGCACCTCGATGTCGGCTCATCGCATCCTGGGGCTGGAGAAGGTCCCAAGGGTTGGGCTGTTCGCCCATTAAAGCGGTACGTGAGCTGGGTTCAGAACGTCGTGAGACAGTTCGGTCCCTATCCATCGCGGGCGTAGGATCCTTGCGGGGAGTTGCTCCTAGTACGAGAGGACCGGAGCGAACGAACCTCTAGTGTACCGGTTGTTCTGCCAAGAGCACTGCCGGGTAGCTATGTTCGGACGTGATAAGCGCTGAAAGCCTCTAAGCGCGAAACACACCCCAAGACTAGGGATCCCGTGGCGCAAGCCACCTGAAGGCTCGTTGGAGATTACGACGTCGATAGGCGGAAGGTAGAAGGCCCGTAAGGGTTGAAGCCGATCCGTACTAATAAGCCGTGAGGCTTGACCGGTTATATATCTAAAGTGCGGTTACTGTGCCCCAGCATTTCGATTCGGGTGTCATTCAGATCTTGAATTGGGGTGGCGATGGCGGAGGGGTCACACCTCTTCCCATTCCGAACAGAGAAGTTAAGCCCTCCAGCGCCGATGGTACTGCCCGGGAAACTGGGTGGGAGAGTAGGACGCCGCCCCTTAAATGTTCGCGAAGCCCTTGGACCCTTGAGGTCCAGGGGCTTTTGCGTTTGCGGTGCACGTGCGCCAGCCCGCGGCTCGGCCTGCCCGCAGTCGGCCAGGATCCGCCCGCCGGCGTACCCCGGCGGCCACCCGGCGAACCCGAGATGTCGACCCAGGCTCCGAAGCTCGATCCTACGGCACTGGGCCGCAATGGTTTACGGGGCCGGCGGCTGTTTGAGTTCGTGGGCACGCGTGCTGCTAGATTGCTCCATCGGTACTCGCTTCAACCGATGGTGAAAGGATCGAACTCATGTTGCCCCGCTCACTAAAACTCGCGCTTCCCCTGTGCCTTCTGGCGTTCGCGGCACTGCTTCCGGCCGTCGCATACGCGCAGCTCGTCACGCGCGAGCGGGTCGAGTTCGCGGTCGCGCGCACCGACGAGCGGATCGCACTGGCCGACGAGCTGGTGGCTGCCCCGGATCATGTCCAGGCCGCAGCAGAGCTTTCCGCCGCACGCGCGCTTCAGAGCAGCGCGCGAGCCGAGCTGGCGCGTGGCGATGATCGCCTGCGAGCGGCGCTCGACCTGACGCTGCGAGCTCGCGGGCGCGCGGATCGGGCGATCGCGCTCGTCAAAGGCCTGCCGGATCCTGATCGGGTTCTGGTGCAAGTCGAACGCACGCGCGAGATCCTCGATCGCGCTTCCGAGCGCATGCAGGATTGCCGGCTCGATCGGGCCCTCGCGCTGATGCGCGTCGCCGGCGAGATGCAGACGCGTGCCGAGGCGGCGGTTCGGGAGAGCCGCTATCTGGCCGCACTTCAGTTCACGCTCAGTGCGCGCGAGCGGGCGTTTCGCGCATTGAGGCTCTGCAACCGTGAGGACGACCTGGGCGAGTCCGCCGGGCGTGCGATCGAACGCACTGCCGCCGTTCTCGAGCGCGCGCGTGAGCAAGTCAGCGAATCGACGGAGTCCAGCGTTCGCGTGCTGTTCCAGCGCAGCGAGACCACCCAGCGTGAAGCCGAGCAGAACCTGAGCGTCGGGCGTCCGGATGCGGCGCTCAGGCTGACACTCAACGCGCGAACGCTCGCGCATCGTGTGATTCGCCAGCTGCGCGATCGCCGCTAGGCCACGTGCGCTCGCACACCGCCGGTGGGATGGCGCTGCTCATATTCTGCTCCACGCTCGGGAGCGGCTCGCCGGCGGGTCCGCGATGGGTCGCAGCTCAAGAATTGCCGCCTCCGACGCTTGCCACCTCGTTCGCCACCTCGCTCGATTCGGTCCCCCGAAGCGCCGCGTGGTTTCTCGAACTCGGGCAGCGGTCGGATCTGACGAATGAACAGTTCATCGAGTTCGAGGACCTGTTCATCGACAGCACGTTCGCCGGCGACCGCCCGCGACTGGTGAGCGACCCTGAGGGTCGCATCGCCGGCTTGCTCTCGGCCGGCTGGAGTCACGCCGGGATCGATCGCGGCGATCGCCGGCGCTTCCGTGCCGATTTCGAGTGGGGCACGCAGGTGCAGCGCTCGGCGCTCGAGGCCGAGTGGGCGGCCGCGACGGCTTCGGGCTGGCGATGGCTGCTCGCGCCGCGTACCGAGTATCGCGAGGACCGGACCTTCGATCGCGACCAGCGCGAATGGCGTGGCGCCGCGACCGCGGCGGTGCGCCGAGACCTCGACGACGGCATGAACAGCTTCGAGCTGCGGCTGCGGGGCGACGGGCTGCGGGCGAGTGGAACGTCATCGACCTCGCTGCTGGATCGAAACACGGCGGGGGCGACCCTCGCGTTCGATCATTCGGGACTGCTGTCCGACGCGCGGCTCGCGTATTCGCTCGCGGCGCGCGCCTTCCCCGACTCGGCGAGTCGCGACCATGTCGAGCATGTGGGCGAGGCCTCGGTGCGAGCGATCCTTGAAGGAGGCCAGCTGTTCACGTTCGAGACTCGCGTGGTGCGACGTGCGGCACGCCGCGAACAACGCATCAGCCGCGACGATTTCTGGCAGCCCGAGGCCTCGACCGAGCTGGCGATTCATCCTGGCGCGACCACACGCGTGCGTCTCGCCGCCGAGGGGGAGGGCATCGCCTACGATCGCCCCGACAGTGCCCTCTATTTCGACTCGCAGCGCTTTCGTGGCGTGGCGGCGGCCGAGTGGGAACGCGCCGGCGGCCTGCGTCTCGAACTCGAAGCCGCGCACGAGTGGGCGTTCGCTCCTGCGGCGCCGGCCGAGGAGTACGGCGAATGGTCCTCGACGCTGCGCCTCGGCCGCCTCGGCGCCGGGGCCTGGTGGTCGCTCGAGCCGCGTATCGGCTGGCGCAGCTACGCAACTTCGAACGGCATCGAATCGGGTGCTCCCAGCTCGTTCGTCTTCTACGAAGGGCTGGTGCAGCTCGAGCAGCCGCTGCCGGCCGGGCTGCTCGCGCGCGTGACCGCGACCGCGCGCAGTGAGGAGCATGACGATGCTTCGCAGGACGCGCGCAGCTTCTGGTTGACCGCCGAGCTGCGCTGGCGCGTCGCCGGTTCTCGCTGACCGCGCGCACACCCTCAAACCTGCGCGGGTTGGTGCCTCCGGCAGCGGGTCGTACACTGCCGACCACTTCCGAAGGAGGTCTGCATGGCGGCTCGTCGTTCGATCGTGGTGTTCATCGCGCTGCTGTTCGTGCTCGGTGCCGCGGTGCTGAGCATCGCGCTGGCGTCTCGTGATTCGAATCCGGCTCCGCGGGGCCCGGTGGTGCTGGTTTGGGACGTCCCCTCCGAACTCGCCGAAAGCGCACCGCCTGCCGCGAGCTGGACGTTCGAGTCATTCCGGCCCCAGCGCCCGACGGTGTGGAACGTGGTGCGCGCACTCGATCATGCCAGCCGCGATCGCTCGGTCGAGGCGTTGGTGCTTCACATCGACGGGATCGGCTGGGGCTGGGGGCGGGTCGCCGAAGTGCGAGAGGCGCTCATGCGCTTTCGTGCGTCCGGCAAGCGCGTGTACGCGAGCCTTTCGCACGGCGGCGAGCGCGAATACCTGCTGGCCTCGGTGGCGCAGCGCATCGCGGTGCCGCCGCTCGGAATCGTGCAGCTCGACGGGCTCTCGATCAGCGCCATGTTCTGGCGCGGTGCCTACGACAAGCTCGACATTCACCCCAACTTCGAGCACGTCGGAGCCTACAAGTCGGGAGTCGAGCCCTACACCCGCAACGAGCTCTCCGAACCTTCGCGACTCGCCCTCGAGGCGCTGCTTGACGATCAGTACGGCCTGCTCACCGACTCGCTCGCCCACGCCCGACGTGCCTCACCGGCGCGCATCCGCGCGCTCATCGAGAACGGCCCCTACGAGGCCGAGTCGGCGGTCGCGACCGGTCTCGCCGACACCATCCTGCACGGCGAGGACCTGGATTCGCTGGCCACGCGCACCCGGGGACGCCGGCGCGGGACCATGACCTTCACGCGCTATCTCGAGCGCGTCCACGGCAACGATTCCGGCGCGCCGATCGCTCTGATCCTCGCCTCGGGCGACCTGGTCGAGGGTCGCAGCCGCTCGGTCGCGTTCGGCTCGACGCTGCTCGGGAGCGAGACCCTCATCGAAGCGCTGCGGGCGGCGCAGCGGCGTTCGTCGGTGCGCGCGATCGTGCTGCGCGTCGACAGCCCCGGTGGCTCGCCGGAAGCGGCCGAGGCGGTATGGCACGAGATCGAACGGGTGCGCCGCCGCAAGCCGGTGATCGTGAGCATGTCGGATCTGGCGGCGTCGGGCGGCTACTACCTCGCATGCGGTGCCGACAGCATCGTGGCGCAGAGCACTACGCTCACCGGCTCGATCGGAGTCTACGGCGGCAAGCTCAACATTCTCGGACTCATGCAGAAGCTGGGACTCAACGTCGAGACGCTGTCACGCGGCGCCAACGCGCAGATGCTCTCGCCCTACAAGGACTTCTCGCCCGAAGAGCTGGTGCGCTATCGCGCACAGCTCGCGACCATCTACCGCACGTTCGTGAGTCGCGTCTCCACGGGCCGCAACATGTCCGCGGCCGACGTCGATTCGGTGGCGCAGGGGCGGGTGTGGAGCGGCAGCCGAGCGGTCGAGCTCGGGCTCGTCGACGCACTGGGCGGATTCCAGCGCGCGTTTCAGATGGCCCGCGCACGCGCGGGTCTCGAGCCCGACGACGAGCTGGTGGCCGAGGTGTTCCCGCAGAGCCGCCGATCGTTCCTGCAGTCGGTGCTCTCGGACGCCATGCCCGAGAGCGAAGACGAGACCGCGCTTCGCATGCTGCTGCCGGCCGAGCTGCGCGATCCGCAATTGCTGCTGTCGCTCACGCGCGGCGACATCCAGGCGCGGGCTCCCTACACGCTCGAGATTCGCTGACGACGCAAACGAGGGCGGCCCCTGCTCAGGGACCACCCTCGTCGGATGTCTGCCTGCGATGACTACTTCTTCGAGATCGTCCGGATGTACGCGATCATGTTCTCGATGTCCGCCGGCTTGAGCTGGCCGTTCTTGCCCCACGCCACCATGCCCGACTTGGGCCGGCCGTTGGTGATGCAGTCACGCAGCTGATCGTCGGTCACGGTCGCCATGCGCTTGGCGTCCTTCCAGCTCGGCGTCGGGTTTCCGGTCAGTTTGACGCCGCCCGAACCGTCGGCCTTGTGGCACGCCACGCACTTGGTCGTGTAGAGCTTCTTGGCCGCCAGCGGGTCACCCTTGGAGGGGCCTGCCGAGGCGGTGAAGGCGAAGGGCGAGGCGACCGCCGTGGCAACGATGAGGAGCGCCGCCGCGCAGCGAGCCGGCGAGAGGTTCCGCATAGGATCAAGACTCCTTTCGAGTCGAAATTCTGGATCGGTCGGGGGAGCTGCTCGACCGTAGATGATCGTGGAGATTATGCAGTGCAGTAGAGGGCGTCAAACCCGCGAGCGCCACTTCGAGAGAGAGCAAGTTCCGTGCGTGAGCATCGGGTGATTCTCTCCATTTCTGAGTGCGAGCGGTGCTTGGTTTTGCATCTCGATCGGCGCAGCGGGTGAGTTCTTGACCGACTCGAGAAGCGGGTAGTAGATTCCGCTCACTCAACGGGTTACGCCTGCTCGTTCCTTCTGAGCCCGCCCCGGAACGAGCGCCGTCCCTGTTCTCGAGCGGTCGACCTCAAAGCGGGGAGGTGCGAGTTGAAGGAGTACACCGCCGCACAGATTCGTAACGTTGCGCTGGTTGCGCATCACGGTGTAGGAAAAACGTCGCTCGCTGAGGCCATGTTGTTCCTCGCCAAGGCGACCACTCGACTCGGTCGCATCGCCGACGGAACCACGCTGCTCGACCACGCGCCGGACGAGATCAGCCGCCAGATCACCATCGATTTGGGCCTGGCGCAGTTCGAGTGGGCCGGCCACAAGATCAACCTGCTCGACACGCCCGGCTTCCCGGATTTCGTCGGCGATGTGTACGGCGCTCTGCGAGTCGCCGACGCCGCGCTGCTGATGCTGCGCGCCAATGCCGGCGTCGAAGTCGGCACCGAGGTCGTTTACGAGATCCTGAAGCAGGAGAAATCTCCGGTCCTCGTGGTCGTGAACATGATGGACAAGGAGCACGCCGACTTCACCGGCGCGATCGCGTCCTGCCAGCGCCGCCTGGGACTCAATGCGGTCGCCGTGCAGCTGCCGATCGGCGTGGGCGAGTCCTTCCACGGCATCGTCGATCTGGTCGAGAACAAGGCGTACACGTTCGCCGGCAAGGGCATGGAAGAGAAGTCGACCGAGGCGCCGATCCCGGACGAAATGAAAGCCGAAGTCGAAGCCGCGCGCGCCCGGCTGATGGAAGAGGCCGCGACCGGCGACGAGTCGCTCATGGAGAAGTTCCTCGGCACCGGCGAGCTGACGATCGAGGAAATCCGTCGCGGCCTGTGCGAGCGCGTGGTGCAGGGAGACCTGGCGCCGGCGTTCTGCTGCTCGGCGTTCAACAACCACGGCGTCAAGGAAGTGCTCGACGAGGTCGTCGACATCCTGCCGTCTCCGCTCGACGTTCCGCCGATCGTGGGGCGCGCCGCCAATGGCACCGAAGTCCCGTGCAAGCCCGAGCCGAACGCGCCGCTCGCCGCCGAGGTCTTCAAGACCCACTCCGAGCAGCACCTCGGCGAGGTCTCGATGATCCGCGTGTATTCGGGTCACCTGGAGCCGGGGCTCGAAGTGACGAACGCCTCGCGCCACCGCACCGAGCGCATCGGCACGCTCTATCACCTGATCGGCAAGGAACGGGTCGACACGCGCAAGGTCACGGCCGGCGACATCGTCGCGGCGGTCAAGCTGCGCGAGACGCACACCGGCGACACGATCACCGACAAAGCGCATCAGCTCGAGCTGCCGACCCCTGACTTCCCGGCCCCGGTCACCGCCGAGGCGATCCACGCCAGGAACAAGGGCGACGAAGAAAAGATGGCGCACGGGCTCGCGCGGCTGCACGAGGAAGACCCCACCTTCATCAAGCACTACGAGACCAGCACCCGCGAGACGCTCGTGATGGGGATGGGTGACCTGCACCTCGAGGTCATGGTCGATCGGTTGAAGCGGCGCTTCGGAGTCGAGGTGCTGCTCACGCGTCCGCACGTGCCGTATCGGGAGACCATCAAGGTCAAGGCCCAGGACGAATACCGGCACAAGAAGCAGACCGGCGGTCGCGGCCAGTTCGGCGAGGTCCACCTGCGGCTCGATCCGGTCAAGCGGGGTGACGGCTTCAAGTTCCTCGACGAGATCAAGGGCGGCGTGGTGCCGAACCAGTTCATTCCCGCGGTCGAGAAGGGCGTTGTCGCCGGCATGGAGCGCGGACCGCTCGGCGGCTACCCGGTCGTCGACGTGCAGGTCGCTCTGTTCTTCGGCAAGTACCACGACGTCGACTCATCCGAAATGGCGTTCAAGATCGCGGCCGAGACCTGCTTCCATCAGGCGATGCTCAAGGCCGCGCCCATCATCCTCGAGCCGATCGACGAGGTGATGGTGCGCATCCCCGAGGAGTTCCTCGGCGACGTGATGGGCGACATGTCGGCCAAGCGCGGGCGTATCGTGGGCACCGAGTCGGACGGCCACTACCAGGTCATCAAAGCCATGGTGCCGGCCGCGGAGCTGTACAAGTACGCCACCCACTTGAGGGCGATCACGCAGGGTCGCGGCATGCACGCCGCCAGGGTTTCGCACTACGAAGAAGTGCCGCGCGAACTCGCCGACAAGGTGATCGCGGCCGCACGCACCGAGAAGGCGGCGGGAGCGCACGCTTAGCGCTCCGCCGTTTCACCCGCAGACGCCGGAAAGGACTCCTCGCACTCACGTCATGCGCGTTCTCGGACTGGACCCGGGCAGTCGCCGCACCGGCTATGGCGTGGTGGAGCGCCACGGCAATCGCTTCACGTGCGTGAAGCACGGCACCGTCGCGCCTGCCGGCGGGCTCGATCTGGCGCATCGCCTGCATGCGATCGCGGTGCAGATCGAAGCGCTGGTCGCGGAGGTGCGGCCCGATGTCGTCGCGGTCGAGGAGGCGTTCTACCACGAGAACGTGCGCTCGACTCTGGTGCTCGGTCACGTGCGCGGCGTGCTTCTGGTCGCGGCGGTCCGCCACGACTGCGCGGTCGCCGAATACACGCCGCGTGAGATCAAGCTCAGCGTCGCGGGGCGCGGTGGCGCCACCAAGGATCAGGTGAGTTTCATGGTGAGGCGGTTGCTCGACGTGCGCGGCGAGCTCGCGGTCGACGCCGGCGACGCGCTCGCGACCGCACTCTGCCATCTGCAGCGCGCGCGACTCACGCCGCCCGCGCGTGCTGCGTCGGTGGCGGCGCGGCGCCTCGAAGCGCTGTTGACTTCGCGGGGTACCCGGTGATCGCCTCGCTGCGCGGCCGCCTGCTCGAACACGCCGGGGGCTCATGTGTGATCGAAGCGTCCGGCGTTGGCTATCTGGTGCAGGTCTCGAGCCAGACCGCGCGGACGCTGCCGGATCCCGGCGCTGAAGTCTTCCTGCTCACGCACCAGGTGGTGCGCGAGGATGCGCTGCTGCTGTTCGGATTCGCGGCGGCCGATGAGCGCAAGCTGTTCGAGCTGCTCATCACGGTGAGCGGTGTGGGTCCCAAGGTGGCGCTCGCGGTGCTGTCGGGCCTCGCGCCCGCGGTGCTGGCGCGCGCGATCCGCGAGGAGAACGTGGCGGCGCTGGTGGCGATTCCCGGCGTCGGGCGCAAGACCGCGGAGCGGCTGGTGGTCGAGCTGCGCGACAAGCTCGAGATGATTGTGACCGCGGCTTCGGCGCCGCCGGGCGGCGGTGCCGCAACGCCTCTCGTTTCCGGACGCGGCGTGCTGCCGCGCTCCGAACGCTTCGACGATGCCGTCGCAGCGCTGGTGCAGCTGGGTTACAGTGCGCCGCAGGCGCAGGACGCGGTCCGCAAGTCCAGCGTCGACACTGCCGACCTGTCGCTCGAGGACCTCGTGCGCCGTGCGCTCGCGAGACTTGCGCGGCCCACTGTCGCCGTTCGCTGAGAGACGGAACTCCATGACCTCGCGCCTTCGCCCGGATGCGTCGAACGTGCCCAACTCGGCGGCAGCCGGGTCGCGTTCGCCCGCCGACCCGCGCGCCCCGGTCGGCCCGCCGCCCGAGCACCCGGCTCGCATGGCGGATCCGTCTCGATTCGGCGAAGACATCCAGGAAGAGGGGCGGCTGCGTCCGGCCGCACTCGACGATTTCGTCGGGCAGGCCTCCCTCAAGGAACAGCTCCACATATTCCTCGAGGCCACCCGGCGCCGCGGCGAAGCGCTCGATCACGTGCTGTTCCATGGCCCGCCGGGGCTCGGCAAGACGACACTCGCCGTGATCCTCGCGCAGGAGCTCGGGGTCGAGATCACGCACACCTCGGGACCCGTGATCGAACGGCCGGGCGACCTCGCCGGCCTGCTCACGAATCTCGGTCCGCGCGGAATCCTGTTCGTCGACGAGATCCATCGCATGAGTGCGGTGGTCGAGGAATACCTCTATCCGGCGCTCGAGGACTTCACGCTCGACATTCTGCTCGACCGCGGTCCCAGCGCTCGCACGCTCAAGCTCAATCTGGAGCGTTTCACGCTGGTGGGTGCGACCACACGGGCGGGACTCCTGTCCGCGCCGTTGCGCGCGCGCTTCGGCATGACGCTGCGCCTCGACTACTACAACGCCGCCGATCTCGCGCACATCGTGACGCGCGCCGCCGGCATTTTCGGAGTCGAGATCGACGCTGCGGCGGCCAACGAGATCGCACGCCGTGCGCGCGGCACGCCGCGCGTCGCCAATCGCCTGCTGAGACGCGTGCGAGACGTCGCGCTCATCAAGGGGGACGGGCGCGTGACGCTGCCGCTCACGCGCGAGGCGCTGCGGCTGCTCGAGGTGGACGAGCGCGGTCTCGACGAGATGGACCGGCGGCTGCTCGAAGCGCTGATCCACAAGTACGGCGGTGGTCCGGTGGGCCTGAGCACGCTCGGTGTCGTGGTGGGAGAGGAAGCCGCCACGCTCGAAGACGTGTACGAGCCGTTCCTGATTCAGGAAGGGTTCCTCAAGCGCACCCCGCGCGGCCGCGAGGCGACGCCGCTCGCATACGAGCACCTGGGGCTGGCGGTCCCGGCCAGCATCGGCGCCGGCACCGTGGCTCGCGGAGGGGCCGGCAGCGTCGCCGACGCACCTCGAGTCGCACGCCCGCAGCCCGAGCTGCCGCTCTCCTGAGCGGCGCACCCAGCGCCGTGTCGCATCCGCTCCTCGACTACGCGCTGCCCGCCGAACTCATCGCGCAGCATCCGCCAGCGCGTCGCGAGGACGCACGCCTGCTGGTGCTCGAACGCGCGACCGGCGCACTGCACGACGCCCGCATTCCGGAGCTCGCGCAATGGCTGCGCGCCGGCGACGTGCTGGCGCTCAACGAAACGCGCGTGATCCCCGCGCGCCTCATGACGCGCCGCGCCGAGTCGGGCGGCCGCGTCGAGCTGCTGTTCGTGAGGCCGGCGGCGACCGCCGGGCACTGGACGGTGCTGGCACGCCCGGCGCGATCGGCGCGCATCGGCATGCGCCTCGTGAGCGAGGCCGGCGGCCTCACGCTCGAAGTTCGAGCACTCGGCGAGGGCGGCGAACGCGAGGTCGAGGTGGTGGCCGGCGAGCTGCGTGAGGGCCTCGAACGTGAAGGCCGCATCCCGCTGCCGCCCTACATCGCGAGAGAGCCCGAAGCCGCCGATCGCGAGCGCTACCAGACGGTGTTCGCAAAGCACGATGGCGCGGTTGCCGCACCGACCGCGGGGCTCCACTTCAGCACCGAGCTGCTGGCGTCTCTCGCATCGCGCGGCATCGCGCAGGCGCACGTGCTGCTGCATGTCGGCCCCGGCACCTTTCGCCCGCTCGACGACGGCGATCCGCGCGCGCACCGCATGGACGCCGAGTGGTTCCAGGTCGGCGAAGCGGCAGCGGACGCATTGCGGGCCGCGCGCGAGAGAGGCGGGCGGGTCGTCGCAATCGGCACCACCAGCGTGCGGGCACTCGAATCCGCGTGCGATGCGAACCACGGAACCCTCGCTGCCGCGAGCGGCTGGACGCGCAAGTTCATCCTGCCGCCCTACGAGTTTCGCGGCGTCGACGCGATGCTCACCAACTTCCACCTGCCGCGCACCACGCTGCTGCTGCTGGTGGCGGCGTTCGCGGGCGAGGAGCAGGTCGCGAGGGCCTATGCGTACGCGATCGAGCAGTGCTACCGCTTCTACTCCTACGGCGACGCGATGCTGATCGTGTGAGCGGCGCCCTCAGCCGCCGGTCCCGGTGCGCGGTTCCCGCAGCGCGTGCTTCTCGACCAGCTCGCCCAGCTCCTCGACCGTCCACGGCTTCCACACGATCGCGGCGCACAGCTCGGACTGGTGAGCCGAGAGCAGCTCCGGCATGTCGCCGTAACCGGTGACCATGATCGCCGGCAGTTCGGGAGCGCGACGGCGCGCCTCGACCAGGAACTCGATGCCGTTCGTGCCCGGCATCATGAAGTCGATCAGCGCGATGTCGAACGGCTCGCGACTGACCAGCGCCAGGCCTTCGAGGCCGCTCGAAGCCCGCCGCACCTGGAAGCGGCCGTGGAACAGCCGCTCGACAAGGTCGAGGTTGTTTTCCTCGTCATCCACGACCAGCACGCGAATCACTTCAGCCCCCTTGCGAGAGGTGAGGGGCGGGGGCGGACGGTGATCGTGCCCGCTCCGCGAGGGAGAAGTCTGCGGCCGGGTTGTCGGCACATCGAACCGCGGAGTTGAGCCCGCAGTAAGTCGCCTAGAGCGGCGGGTTGCCGTGCTTCTTGGTCGGCATCGACTGCCGCTTGTTGCGCAGCATCTCGAGTGCGGCGATCAGGCGCGGCCGCGTGTCCTGGGGCTCGATCACGTCGTCCAGGTACCCCAGCTCTGCGGCCACCCAAGGACTCGCGAACTTCTCGTTGTAGCTGTCGACCAGTTTCTTGCGCTCGGCCACCGGGTCGGCGGCCTTCGAGAGCTCCTCGCGATGCAGGATGTTGACCGCCCCTTCGGCCCCCATCACGGCCATCTCCGCGCTGGGCCACGCCACGTTGTAGTCGCCGCGGATGTGCTTGCTCGACATGACGTCGTAGGCGCCGCCATAGGCCTTTCGAGTCACCACGGTGAGCTTGGGCACCGTGGCCTCGCAGTAGGCGTAGAGCAGCTTGGCGCCGTGGCGGATGATTCCGCCCCATTCCTGCCGGGTGCCGGGCAGGAACCCCGGAACGTCCTCGAAGGTCACGAGCGGAACGTTGAAAGCGTCACAGAACCGCACGAACCGGGCCGCCTTGACCGACGAGTCGATGTCCAGCACCCCGGCCAGTACTTTCGGCTGATTTCCGACCACACCGACCGGTCTACCGTTCAGCCGGGCGAAGCCGACGACGATATTCCCTGCGAAATGCTCATGCACCTCGAAGAAGTCGCCGTCGTCCACCACCGCCCGGATCACGTCCTTCATGTCGTAGGGCTTGTCGGAGGACTCGGGGATCAGCGTGGCCAGAGCGGCCTCTCGCCGGTCGATCGGGTCGGTGCAGGCTCGGCGCGGCGCGTCCTCGGTGTTGTTGCCGGGCAGGAACGACAGCAGGCGCTTCACGTGCCGGATCGCGTCGGCGTCGTCGCGCGCCGCGAAGTGCGCGACGCCGCTCTTCGTATTGTGCGTCATGGCGCCGCCCAGCTCCTCGAAGCTCACCTCCTCGGAGGTGACGGCCTTGATGACCTCGGGGCCGGTCACGAACATATGGCTCGTGCCCTCGACCATGATCGTGAAGTCGGTGATCGCGGGAGAGTAGACCGCACCCCCCGCGCAGGGCCCCATGACTGCCGAGATCTGCGGCACTACTCCGGAAGCGAGCGTGTTGCGCAGGAACACTTCGGCGTAGGCGCCGAGCGAGACCACGCCTTCCTGAATGCGAGCCCCGCCCGAGTCGTTGAGCCCCACGATCGGTGCGCCGTTGTCGAGCGCCAGATCCATGATCGCGCAGATCTTCTTGGCGTTCGCTTCGCTCATGGTGCCGCCGAACACCGTGAAGTCCTGCGCGAAGGCGTAGACCAGTCGCCCGTCCACGGCTCCCCAGCCCGCCACCACGCCGTCACCGGTGATGCGATTGCGCTCCATGCCGAAGTCGTTCGAGCGATGGGTGACGAACGCGCCGATCTCGACGAACGATCCCGAGTCGTACAGCAGCTCCAGGCGCTCGCGGGCCGTGAGCCGGCCGCGGGCGTGGATCTTGGCGACGCGTTCGGGGCCGCCACCAGCGAGCGATTGCTCTCGCCGCCGCTGCAGTTCATCGAGGCGCGATTGACGGGTCACCGAGTCCTCCTCGTGGGCGATCGCAAAACGCGCAGCCTAGGGACGGCCTCCGGGCCGGTCAAGCGCGACGCGAGCCGTCGACCGTGAACGCACTGTGGCCCTCCGAGCTGTGGCGCTTCGCCACCGGCGTCGGTGCCTGGACGCCTCCCGGGCCGCAGCACGTGCTGGTGTTCGCGGTGGTGTTCTGCGCGATCGTCGACTTCGTGAAGCTCGTGATCGAGCTGCTGGGCCGCAACGCGCCGCGCGCCTTCAGCGCCGATCCCACCCAGGTCAGCGCGGTCATCCCATCCCGCGACGGCGCCGCCGTGATCGCGGGCACCATCGAGGACCTGAAGCGCTTCCTGCCGGCCGCGCAGATCCTGGTGGTCGACGACGGCAGCCGAGACGACACCGCAGCGGTCGCGCGATCGCTGGGCGCTCAGGTGTTTCGCTTCGAGCACTCGAAGGGCAAGGCGGGAGCGATCAACTTCGCGGTCCATCGCGTCGCGACCCCGCTCACGCTGCTGCTCGACGACGACACGCGGCTCGGCGGCGCGCGGCTTCCGACCTCGCTCATCACCGACGACGACTTCGATGCGGTCGCGTTTCACGTGCTCCCGGACCGACGCGAACGCAACGGCGCGCGCGGCAACCGGTTCCTCGGACACCTTCAGCGCTACGAGTACGGCAAGAGCATGGAGATCGGGAAGCGCTTCCACGACACTTCGCAATCGGTGAGCTGCATCTCGGGCGCGATCGGACTGTTTCGCACTCGAGACCTCGATCGACTGCACCACGCGCACAGTGGCGTGTTCCAGGGCGAGGATCTGCAGCGCACGCTCATTCATCTGCTGAACGGCAAGCGCATCGTGTTCGCGAACGAGCCGGTGTGGACGGTGGCCCCGAGCCGTCTCGGTGACTGGCTGCGCCAGCGGCTGTGGGGGTGGTACCCGGGGCTCTACCATCAGTTCGGAAACATCGTGCGCCTGCTGTTCCACCGCGATGTCGCGTGGCGGCTGCGCTACGAGATGCTCTACAACGTCTACACGCTAGTCAGCGATCCGCTCAAGACCTGGTCGATCGTCACGTTTCTGCTGGTGCCCGCACTGCGCAGCTGGGCGCTGGTGATCTATCTGGTCTATCTCGCCTTCGAGCTCTATCCCTGGTGGGTGGTGCGGCTGCCCGGCACCGGGCGGCGCGCGCCGCTTCTCACGCTGTTCGTGTTCCCGATCTACGGAGCCCTCAATGTCGCGCTGCGGACTTTCGCGATTCTCACCTGGCTGTGGATGCGTTTCGTGTCCGGCGTCATGAAGCCGCGGCGCGGGCCCAAGGACCGGATCGCATGAGCCGACGCCCGACGATCACTGCCGCAGTGCTGCTCGCGATCACCATCGCGCTGCTCGCGCCGCAGTCGGCCGCCGCTGCCGACTCGCGAGTCGGAGCCTCGTTTCGCTACTGGGACCTGGAGGGCGGCAATGACCTGCGCGATCCGATCCTGTGGTGGCGCGGTGGGCCGCTGTTCGCGCAGCTCGAGTACTGGGACTTCGAAGACCCCGACGCGCGCGATCACCTGCGGCCGGAGCTGCGCCTGATCGTGCGGGACTCGAGACGTTCGAGCTACCACGTCGGCTGGCGCCACGAGGATCATCGCGAGCGCCTGTTCCTGGGTGCAGGGG
>JABFRW010000160.1 GCA_013140805.1 Candidatus Eisenbacteria bacterium | reverse complement strand
GCGCGCGGGGCATGATCGCGGCCACCACCGCGGTGCCACCGGCGCTCGACTCGACGCTCGATGCGATGAACGCGCGCATGTTCGGCGGCGACCTGCTGCCGTGGCGTGAGCTGCGCGGCGCCACGGTGCCGGCGGCCGACAGCGCGAGCGCCCCGCGCTCGACGCGCTTCGTTGTCGACGCCTCGCTGCCCGGGCAACGGGTGCTCGAGCGATTTCTCAATCGCGATCGCGTCGCCGCCTCCGATACCGCAAGCGCACTGCACCTCGCGTACTTCGATCTGGCACGCCACGACCTGTCGGTCCAGCAGGCCGAGTGGAGCCGGCGCGGAATCACGCCGCTGTTCGCGATCCGCTGCGTGGTGCTGTGCGACGCGCGCCATCGGTTGCTGGTCGATCGGCTCGGCGCCGACACATTCGCAAACCTGCCCGAGTGCCCCCCGATCGAACGGCGGCGATGAACTCACTGCGGCTGCGGCTCATGCTCGGAGTCTCGCTGGTTGCGATCGTGCCGCTCGCGATCGCACTCGCGCTCATGAGCCAGCGCATCCAGCGCACCGTCGAAGCGCAGGCGGCCGAGCGCCTGAGCGCGGCACTCGGCTCGCTGCAAACGCAGCTCGCCGGTGACGCTGCGCGTCTGACCGAGAAGCTCGGACTGCTGGCGCGCGACCCACAGATGAAGCGGCTCTACCTGGTCGAGTCGGCGAGCAGCGCCGAGCTGTCGCGCTATCTGGCGGATCAGCAATTCCTGCTCGACCTCGACTTTCTGTTCGTGGTCGACGCGCAGGGCCGGCTGATCGCCGATGCGGCGACTGCCCCGACCGCACGCGCGCGTCTCGGGCGCGAGCCGCTGGTCGGCGCGGCACTCGGCGAGATGTCGCCCGATCCGCTGGCGCTCACGGCGGTGCAGGGCGCCCCTGCGCTGGTGCTCGACGCTGCGCAGTCGATTCGCTATCGCGACGAGTTGGTCGGGCGCATTCGCGGCGGTGTACTCCTCGATTCGACGCTGCTCGCGCGGCTCGCGCGCACCAGCGGTGTGGAGCTGGTGTTGTATGCGGGACGCGGCGAGCCGATCGCGACCTCGCTGAGAGACGGCGAAGCGCTGCCCGCGATCGGCAACCAGGTGGCGGAACGGGTCGAGATCGCAGGCCGCTCGTACCTGGCGCAGCGTCGCGCACTCGCGATCGGCTCCGAACCGCACGTGCAACTCGCGGGCCTCGCTGCCACCTCGTCCGCCGACGAGACGCTGGCCGCGTTGCGATGGACCTCGCTGTCGCTCGGGCTTCTCGGCGTGCTGATCGCGATGGGGCTCGGTGTGTTGTGGTCGCGGCAGGTCTCGCGTCCGGTCGAGCGACTCGCCCGTTTCTCGGATCAGATCGCGCGCGGCGAGTGGGATCAACCACTGGCCATGGAGAGCGTCGGAGAACTGCAGACTCTGGTCGCTTCGCTCGAACGCATGCGCACCGACCTGCGTTCCTATCGCGAGCGCCTGAGTGCCTCGGAGCGCCAGGCCGCCTACGGTCAGATGGCGCGAAAGGTGGCGCACGAGATCAAGAATCCGCTCACGCCGATCGCGGTCTCGATCGCGGACCTCAAGCGCTCCTACGATCAGAACCGCGCGGACTTTCCGCACATCCTCGAACAGGCGGTCCGCACCATCGGCGAGGAAGTCCACGCGCTCAAGCGACTCATCAACGAGTTCTCGGAGTTCGGGCGCTTCCCGCCGCCTCAGTTCGTGGCATTCGATGTGGCCGAACTCGTCACCGACCTGAAAACGCTCTATCGCCGCGAGTTCAGCGAGGCGCGACTGACCTTCGATCCCGCGCCCGCCACGCTGCGACTCGAGGCCGATCGCGCCCAGCTTCGGCAGGTGTTGCTCAATCTGATCCAGAACGGTCTCGATGCCGCGGCGCCGACCGGCCGCGTGAATGTGGGCATCGGGAGCGCCGGTCAGTGGCTCGAGCTGGTGGTGCATGACGACGGACCGGGCCTGACCGACGAGCAGCGTGCGCAACTTTTCGTGCCCGGATTCACCAGCAAGGCGCACGGCAGTGGACTCGGACTCACGATCGTGGAGCGGATCGTGACCGACCATGGCGGAACCATCGCCGTCGAGTCGACGAGCGGCCACGGAGCGACGTTCCGGGTGCGACTGCCCATGCGACGAGAGGTGTGACATGCCATCGCTGTTGATCGTCGATGACGAGCCGAACATCCGCAGCAGTCTCAAAGCCGCACTCGAACGCGAGGGCTATCAGGTCGACGAGGCCGCCAGCATCGCGGCCGCGCGTGACCGACTGCGCGAGGCCTGCGACTTCGTGCTGCTCGACGTGTGGTTCCCGGGCGAGAACGGGCTCGACCTGCTGGCCGAGATCCACGCGAGTGCTCCGGACACCACGGTGATCATGATGTCGGGCCACGCCACGCTCGATACCGCCATCCAGGCCACGCGGCTCGGCGCGTTCGACTTCCTGGAGAAGCCGGTCGCGCTCGAACGGTTGCTGGTGCTGCTCAAGAACGCCCAGACCACCCGCGCGCTGCAGGTCGAGAATCGCAGGCTGCAGGAGCCGTGGATGGCGCCACTCATCGGGGACTCGCTCGCGATTCGTTCGCTGCTCGAACAGATCGCGCTCGCCGGCCCCTCGCCCGCCCGCGTGCTGATCCGCGGAGAACACGGAACCGGCAAGGAGCTGGTTGCGCGAGCACTCCATGCCTCGAGCGCGCGTCGCGCGATGCCGTTTGTGGCCGTCAACTGTTCCGCGATTCCCGAGGAGCTGTTCGAGTCCGAGCTGTTCGGCCACGAGCGCGGCTCGTTCACCGGCGCGACCCAGGCGCGGCGCGGCCGCTTCGAGGAAGCCCACGGCGGAACGCTGCTGCTCGACGAAGTCGCGGACCTCAGCGCGCGCGCGCAGACCAAGCTGCTGCGAGTGCTCCAGGAAGGCGAACTCACCCGGGTGGGTGGCAGCCGGCCGATTCGCGTCGACGTGCGAGTGGTGGCGGCGACCAACCGCGACCTGTCGGCCGCGGTCGAACTCGAGACGTTTCGCGAGGATCTCTACTTCCGGCTCGCGGTCATTCCCATCACCGTGCCGTCGCTGCGCGAGCGCATCGAGGATGTGCCGTTGCTGGTCGAGCACTTCGTGGCCCAACTCACACGCGAGACTGGACGCAAACCCAAGACCTTCGCGCCCGGGGCCTTCGACGCGCTGAGCCACTACGCGTTCCCCGGCAACGTGCGGGAGCTGCGAAACCTGGTCGAGCGGCTGATCATCATGAGCGCAGGCAACCGTATCGGCGCCGACGAAGTGCGCGCGGTATTGCCGGCGCGCCCGAGCGATGACGCCGTCGGTGGACCGCTGAACGAAGCGGTGCGTGACTTCGAGCGCCACCACATCGAGTCGACGCTCAAGGCCGAAAGCGGCAACATGACGCGCGCAGCCGCACGGCTGGGGCTCGAACGCAGCCACCTCTACAAGAAGATGCGGCAGCTCGGGCTGCGCGGGGATGAGGAAAAGGGCTAGGTCGCGGCCCCTACCCGCTCAGCACCTCGTGGAACTTGGCAGCGATCACCTCGAAGCCCGGCCGCGTCGGGTGCAGTTCGTTCGCCCACGAAAGTTGATACGCCTTGCCGGCCAGCTCCGCCGACAGCAGTCCGCGCAGATCCACATACGTCACGTGCTCGAGTCCCGGCGTCGCAGCCACGTTCTTCGCCATCGCGTTGAAGCGATCCATCACCTGGCGCATGAGTCGCGTGTTGATCGCGAGATCGCCGTAGCCGCGCCGGCGAAAGCTCGGCTCGAGCCACGGACCGGGGAACGGCCCACCACCACCCATGTAGCCGCGCGCGTCCGGGACCGGGTAGTCGTAGCCGTGAATGAACACCTGCGGCTTGTCGCCGAAGTGCGCCTCATAGAGCCCGGTCACGGTGCCGATCAGTCGCACCATCGCGGCGCGCAGGCGTTCGTCGAAGATCCCGGCGAGCATGCCTTCACTCAATGCCGGAAGGCCTGAGTCGACGTGGTTGAGCAGCGTGGCGAGCTCGCCGCCCGCGATGTCGTTGCCACCGCCCGACAGCAGAATCGCCTGCGGCGTGCGGCCCTGCGCGGCGAGCTGCTCGAACTTGCGCAGCAGCTTTTCATACTGCCCGTCGTCGTATGCCATGTCCTCGACTCGATCACCCGCCTTGGCGACCGACTCGACCGAATAGCCGAACATGTCCTGCAACTTGCCGAGCACGTCGGCGAACGGGTAGTCGAACCACGAATCGCCCTCGGCCAGCAACAGCGCGCCGGTCGCGACGCGCCCACCGGCGACGCGTCCGGCGAGCCGCGTGGTCGCACGC
>JABFRW010000159.1 GCA_013140805.1 Candidatus Eisenbacteria bacterium | reverse complement strand
GCCTCAGCGCGGCGCGCGCGCGGCCTGCCAGGCTGTGGTCAGCGCGCACGCGATTGGGGCGCAACAGCAGCAGGGTCTCGTCGTCGTTCGGCGGTCCTCCGCGCCACTGCTCGAGATCGGCGATCAATGCATCGACGAAACGCTCCGGCTCGCTCACATCGAGCAGCTTCACGCGTTCCAGAAGGCCGGCTTCCCCGAGCATCTCGCCATCGCCGCGCTCCGACTCGATCAGGGCATCGCTATAGATGAGCACCAGGTCACCGGTCTCGAGCGTCGCGGCGCTCGACAGGTAGCGCGAGCCGCCGATCACTCCGAGTGGCAGATTCGCGATCGTACCGGCCGGAATCGCGGGGCCCTCGAGGTAGCGCCACACGCCCTCCGAAGCGCGACGCATGAGCGGGCGCGGGTGGCCGGCATTCGTCAGCTCGAGATCGCCGGTCGGCGCCCAGAAGGTGGCCGCCAACGCAGTCGCGAACTGACCGCGGCCCGCCAGCAGCTTGAACTCGCGATTGAGTGCGCGGACGAAACGGGACTGCTCGGCGGTGTTCACGTGTTGACGCATCAGCGCGCGCAGCTCATCGGCGGTGCGGGACACCGCCTCGCCGTGGCCGCTCACGTCGGCGAGCAGCACGCGCTGAATGCGCCCGGTGCCGCAGCTCGACAGGTAGTGAACGTCCCCGCCCGACCCGCTCTCGAACGGCCGCGCCCGCACCCACGCATCGAGTCCGAACATCTCGACGCGGCGATGCGCGGTCTGATTGCCGCCCGAGACCTCCATGCACTGCAGCGGGGCGCCGGCGCTCACGTGGGGAACGTGATGACCATGGTGGTGCCTTCACCCGGCACACTCGCCCGGATCGAGATGCGCCCGCCGTGGTATTCCTCGACCACGCGGCGCGTCAGTGCGAGGCCGAGACCCCAGCCGCGGCGCTTCGTGGTGTAGCCCGGCTCGAACGCGCGACGTTGCTCGGCCGGCGCCATACCGCGACCATTGTCCTGAATCGACAGCTCGATCGCCTCGGTCTCGGGACGCTTCTGGATCGTGACCTCGATGCGCGCCGGTCGCTTGTCGAGTGCCGACACCGCGTTCGAGAGCAGGTTCTCGACCGCCCACTCGAGCAACTCGGCGTTCAGATTGATCGGCTCGACCTCTTCGTAGCGCTCGTGAATCGAAACCTCGCCGTCGCCGCGCGGCAGTCGCCGCCTCGCGTACTGAACCGCCTGCCGCACGATCGGCGTCACGTCCTGCAACTGCAATACCGGGGTCGATCCGACGTGGCTGAAGCGCTGCGCGACCTTGTTGAGACGCGCCACGTCGCGCTCCATCTCTTCGAGCGTCTCGTCGAGCTCGGCGCGCGGCACGCTGACCGTATCGCCGGGCTGAGACTCGGCATGTGAGCGCAACAGCTCGATCCAGCCCATCAGCGACGACAGCGGGGTGCCGAGCTGATGCGCGGTCTCACGCGCCATCCCGACCCAGATCGAGCGTCCTTCGGCGGTGCGCACACCCGACAGGCCCCAGAATCCGATCGCGAGCAGCAGGAGCAATCCGGCCACCGACAGGAACGGCACCCAGCGCAACGCTTCCAGCACCGGTGGAACGCCGTAATGCACGTATCCGAGCCTCACCCCGGTCACCGGCTGGCGCATCTCGATCGGTTGATTGCGCCGATCGAGGGCCGCGGCGTGCGCGCGCACCTGACGGATGCGTTGCGCGATCACGGGCGCGACCGCGCGGCCCTGCGCCAGACTGTCGATCGAAGCCGCCGGCACCGAGCCGGTATCGATGCCGATCTGCCGCCAGGCGCGCGGCAGCGAGTCGATATCGGTGATGACGATCGGGAAGTCGATGCCCGCCACCACCTGAGCGAGGATCTCCTGCAGCTGCGGATCGCGGGTGGCCGGGAACGAAGCCTGTGCCAGGAATCGCGCCAGCACCCGCGAAGTCGTCGCGACCTCCTCGGACAGTCGCGTCACCATGACGCTCGTGAACAGGAACGCCACGATCACGAACAGGCTGCCGCCCAGGAACACGCCGACCCGCAGCGCGTCAGTGGATTCGAAGCGCCGTTTGTCGCGATGCGCGTTCGCACCCGCGCGCGCGCCGGCCTCACGAGATCCACGACCGCCCGGAGTCCCGCCGGCGTGGTTCACGTCAGCGCTCCGGCGCCAGCTCCTCGAGTCCGCCCAGGTAGGGGCGCAGCGCCGCGGGAATGCGCACCGTGCCGGCCGCGGTCTGGTGGTTCTCGAGCAGCGTCGCGAACGTGCGCGGCAGCGCGACGCCCGAGGCGTTCAGCGTGTGCGGGTACTCGGGCTTGGCGCCGGCCTCGCGCCGCCATCGCATGTTCATGCGCCGCGACTGGAAATCTTCGAAGTTCGAACACGAAGAGCACTCGAGCCACCCCGCGGTCCCGGGCGACCACACTTCGAAGTCGTAGCACTTGGCGGCCGCGAAGCTCATGTCGCCGCTGCACAGCAGCAACACACGGTAAGGCAGCTCGAGCGCTTCGAACACCGACGCCACGTCGCCCGCCAGTCGTTCGTGCTCGTCGTAGCTGGTCTCGGGCGCCACGATCCGCACCAGCTCGACCTTGTCGAACTGATGCACCCGGATCATGCCGCGCGTGTCCTTGCCGTAGGTCCCGGCCTCGCGGCGGTACGAGGCGCAGTAGGCGGTCACGCGGCGCGGCAGTGCCGTGGGCTCGAGGATCTCGTCGCGCCACACGTTCGTCACCGGCACTTCGGCCGTCGGGTTGAGGAACAGGTCGTCCTCACCGATGTGATACATGTCGCTCTCGAGCTTGGGGAGCTGACCGGTGCCGTACAGCGCCGCGCGCCGCACCACGTGCGGAACCGAGATCTCGGTGTAGCCGTGGTCGCGCGTGTGCAGGTCGAGCATGAAATTGATGAGCGCCCGCTCGAGCCGTGCGCCGCGCCCGGTGAAGATCAGGAATCCCGACCCCGCGAGCTTCGGTGCACGCTCGAAGTCGAGCAGCCCCAGCTCGGTCGCGAGCTCCCAGTGCGGCTTGGGCTCGAAGTCGAACTTCGGCACCGTGCCCCACGTGCGCACCACCTGGTTCTGCTCGGGGCCGCTGCCGGGCGGAACGCTCGGGTGAGGGAGATTCGGGATCCAGGCGGCGAGCTGCTCGCTCTCTTCCTCGAGCGTCTTCAACTCGGTGTCGAGCACTCGGATGCGGTCGCCGACCTCCCGCATCGCGAGGATGTCGGCGCTCGCGTCCTCACCCACCTTTTTGCGCGCCGCAATCGACTCGCTGGTCGTGTTGCGGCGACCTTTGAGCTCCTCGGCTTCGTGAAGCAGCGCGAGGCGGCGTGACTCGATCTCGTAGAAACGGTCGAGATCGACCGTCGTTCCCTTGAGGGCGATCCCGGTCTCGACGCGTTCGCGGTTGTGGCGCAGAAATTTGAGATCGAGCATGGGGTTCGGGGATCGAGGAAGTGGCGGCGCGGCCCGGGTGACGGCGCGAATCATCGGAGAAAACATCATTCGGGCGCATCGGCGCAAGGTGGCGAACGCGAGCCGAGCCTCGTCGAGGCGTCGACTGTCGCCGACTAAGGCGTCGTCGGGTTCCCCAACCCCTGGCGGGTGAGTTCGCGCGCCCGTGCGTAGGCAGTACGCGCCTGTTCATCGCGCCCCAGCTTGGTCAGCGCCATCCCGAGCCCGTAGTACGCAGCCGGATCGTCGCCGTCGACGACCGCTGCGGCCGCATAGCGTCGAGCCGCAAGCGCGAAGTCACCACGCTCGTAGGCGAGATTTCCGTTCTCGATCAGGGCCTGCGAGCGCGCACGCGTGGTATCGGCCGCCGGGAACGCCGAACCTGACGAGACCGACTGCGGGCTCGAACAGCCTGCGAGTGCGATCGCGAGCGCCAGGGCGATCGCGATCGCGCCGCGAATCGCCCGGCTGCTGCGTGTTCTCACCGCGAACCGTCGCCGCGAAACGCGGCGAGCAGATCCTCGGCACCGCGATCGAGCATCCGCACCGCGAGCTTGGCGCCGAGTGCTTCGGCACTGCGCGCCGGGCCCTCGATCTGATCCTGGATCGAGTCGGTGCCATCGACCGCAATGACCACCGCCTCCATCACGATCTGGCCGTCCGAGGTATTCGCCAGTGCGCCGCCCGGCAGGTCGTCGTCGTCGCCCAGCTCCGCGAGCCACGCGCGTTCGGCCACCACCGCGGCATGCGACTTCTTGTCGTCGAGTGCCGCCAGCAGGTCGCGCAAATCGGTGCGCTCGGCCAGCACCTCGAGAGCGAGTGCTCCCTGGCCGGGCCACGGCACGCACACTTCGGTGGTGAAGATCTCGCTCACCTTCTCCTGCCATCCGAGCCGCTCGGCGTCGGTCGCCGCCACCACGAGGCCTTCGAACTCACCCGCCTCGAGCTGCATGAGATGGGCTTCGAGTCCGCCGCGAGTCGCCTTGATCTTGAGATCGGGTCGATAGAGCTGGAGCTGCGAGCGGCGCGACAGTGTCGACGCCGCCACTCGCTCCTTCTCCTCGAGTTCGTCGAGAATGCGACCGTCGAGCGTGAGCAGCACGTCGAACGGATGCCGGCGGCGCGGCACCGCGACCAGCACGAACGCGTCGGGACGCACGCCCGGCAGGTCCGGCAGGTCGTGAAGCGCGACGTCCACGCGGCCGTCCCGCAGTGCATCATCGAGTTCGGCCGTGAACGCGCCGCCACGGGCGCGATCGTGCACGTGATCGCCGGTCGAGCCCATGCGCACCACTTCGATCTCGACCCCCGGATGAGCCGAGCCGAGCGCGTCGACGATTTCTTCCGCTTCCGATCGCGCGAGCAACCCCGATCGGACACCGAGCTTAAGCCGAGTGACGTGGGCCATGGGTGCCGTCTACTTCTTCGCGGACTTCTTGGCCGCCTTCTTCGGAGCACCCTTCTTGCGGGCCGCCAGCTTCTCGACCTTGCGCGCCGACTTCTTGCGCGGCACGCGGCGCGCCGCCTTCTTCTTGGCAGCCGTCTTCTTCCTGGCCTTCGGGGCCGGCGCCGCGGCATCGGCCGCCGTCGCCTCCGGGCGCTTCGCGTGCGCGGACGGTTGCGGCTTCATGCCGACCTTGCGCAACAGCGAGGCCACCTGCTCGGACGGCTGCGCGCCGTGCGACAGCCAGCGCTTCACCTTGTCCTCGTCGACCTTGAGCGTGGAGGTCTTCGCGATCGGATCGTAGTAACCGAGGATCTCGAGGAAACGGCCGTCGCGCTGGCGGCGCGAGTCGGCGGCAACGATGCGGTAGAACGGCCGCTTGCGCGCGCCGGATCGCTTGAGACGAAGAACCACAGGCATGAATGAACTCCTTACAGGTGGCGGGGCATCAGCCCCGTCGGCCCCGCAGGGCGGCGAGCCCTCGCGGTCCGTGCTTGAGGCGCTTCATCATCGTTCGCGCCTGATCGAAATCCTTGAGCAACCGATTCACTTCGGTGACCGTGGTGCCGCTGCCGGCCGCGATGCGGCGACGACGGCTGCCGTCGATCACGCGTGGCGAGCGGCGCTCCTTCAACGTCATGCTCAGCAGGATTGCCTCGTAGCGCGTGAGCTGCGAGGAATCCGGCTTCACCTGCGCGAGCTGCTTCTGCGAAATGCCCGGCAGCATCTTCATGATGTCCTCGATCGGCCCCAGCTTCTTGACCTGCCGGAGTTGATCGAGGAAGTCCTCGAGCGTGAAGTCCGAGCGGCGCATCTGCTTCGCCATGCGCTCGGCATCCACCTCGGTGACGGCGACGCGGGCGCGCTCGACGAGCCCGACCACGTCTCCCATTCCGAGGATGCGTCCGGCCAGGCGCGAGGGATCGAACACTTCGAGTCCATCGAGCTTCTCGCCGGTCCCGAGGAACAGGATCGGCTTGCCGGTCACTTCCCGCAGCGACAGCGCGGCACCGCCGCGCGCATCGCCGTCCATCTTGGTCAACACCAGTCCGTCGATCCCGATGCGTTCGGAGAACGTCGAACCGATCCGCACCGCTTCCTGTCCGGTCATGCCGTCGACCACCAGCAGCACCTGATGCGCGCGCGTCGTGGTCTTGAGGCGTGACAGCTCATCCATGAGTGCGTCGTCCACATGCAGTCGTCCCGCCGTGTCGAGCACGAAGAAGTCGAAACCACGTCGCCGCGCTTCGTCGAGCGCGAGCCGTGCGATTTCGTCGGGCGTTGTCCCATCGGGAGCACGCCAGAATCCCGCCTCGATCTGACCGGCGAGGCGCTCGAGCTGATCGATCGCCGCCGGCCGGTACACGTCGGCACTCGCGAGCAGCACGCGTTTGCCCTTGTTCTGCAACCAGCGCGCGAGCTTGCCCGCGAACGTGGTCTTTCCCGAGCCCTGCAGCCCCGCCAGCACCACCACGGTCGGCAGGTGCGGCGAGCCTGCGAGCCCGACCGGCGTGTTCCCGAGCAGCCGAATCAGCTCCTCGTGAACGATGCCGACGACCTGCTGCCCCGGCGTGAGGCTCTGCAGCACCTCCCCGCCGACCGCACGCTCCTCGACCCGGGTGATAAAGTCCCGGGCCACCGCGAGTTGGACGTCCGCCTCGAGCAGCGCGCGACGTACCTCGCGGAGACTCTCGCGAATGTTGTCCGCCGACAGCCGGCCACGACCGGTGAGGTTGCGGACGATGCCTTCGATTCGTTCGGTCAGGGCTTCAAACACGGGCAGGCTCGTTGATGAAGCGGGCACGATAGCACACGCTTCGGGGGCCCCAAAGGCACGCGGAACGGGGGTTTCGCGGCTTGAAGCGTCGAGATTCAGTCATGGCCGCGCGGTGCTCCGGAGGAGAGATTCCATGCAACAGCAGGCGCTTCTCAAGCTGTTCGGACTGAGCCACGGTGCGGCGCACATGAATCTGGAAGGCATCACCGCGGCCGAGAGCCTGATCCACCCGCCGCCGGCCGGCAACTGCATCAACTGGGTGCTGGGCAGTCTCACGCCCGAGCAACTTGCCGCCCCGACCACCGTCACGCGTCTGCCCGGCCGGCCCGCGAACTCGCTCGAAATGCTGCTGTCGTTCCATTTCCACGAGACCTATCACGTCGGCCAGCTGGGTTTGCTGCGTCGCGTGGTGGGCAGGCCGGGCGCCATTCGTTGAGCGCTTCAAGCGATCGAGTCCCGCAGGCTGGCGAGCGCCAACCGTGGCTCGGGCTGACGGAACACCGCGTGACCTGCCACGAACACGTCGGCTCCGGCCGCGCGCGCCAGAGACGCGGTGTCGGAGGCGATGCCGCCATCGACCTCGATCAGGAAGCGCGCCCCGTTTCGCTCGCGCCACGACCGCGCCTCACGCACCTTGTCGAGCATCGCGGTCATGAACGCCTGGCCGCCGAATCCCGGCTCGACCGTCATGATCAGCAGCAGGTCGAGCGAGTCCAGCAGCGGCTCGAACGCGGCGAGAGGTGTCCCGGGCTTGAGCGCGAGCCCACACTGCACGCCGCGCGCGCGAATCGCCGTGAGCGTGTCGGCGAGTGGCGCGTCGTGGTGGGCCTCGGCGTGAATCGTGATCTGATCGGCGCCCGCCTCTGCGAACGGCTCGAGCAGGCGTGCAGGGTGATGGATCATCAGATGGACGTCGAGAAATGCGCGCGTGAGGCGGCGCAGTCCGGCGAGCACCAGGGGCCCGAAGGTGAGATTCGGCACGAAGTGGCCGTCCATGACGTCGCAGTGCAGCCAGTCGCGACGCGGATCGACGATCGCCGTCGCGTCGGACAATCGCGCGAAGTCGGCGCTCAGGATCGACGGCGCCGCGATCGGGCCGAGGCGAGGCGCGGCAGGATCGCGCGTCGCGATCGGATCGCTTGGGCTCATCGGATCACCCGGCCGCTGCCCTGCAGCGTCACGGTGGCGCCGCGCGTCACGCGCGCTCCCGGCACCGGCTTCTGTGAGACCACGGTGCCGCGCGAGCCCCCGCCGATCGGCGTGATGACGCGAAAGCCGAACGCTTCGAGCTGACGCCGCACGTTCTCGAGTTCACGCCCCGCGCAGTCGGGCATCACGAAGCTCTCCTCGGCGCCGCCGCTCGAGATCAAAAGGTGCACGACCGCGTCTCGCGGGACCACCCGCTCGGGGCCGGGGTCCGAACCCGCGACCAGCCCCTCGCCCACCTCGTCCGACGGCGTGCGCGTCACCACGCCCGAGCGCAGGCCGACACTGCGGAGCAGCGCTTCCGCGCTGCGCTGCGATTCGCCGTAGAGCGCGGGAACGGTGATGAACTCCTCGCCGAGGCTCACCACCACCGACACGCTGCGATTGCGTCGCACCCGGGTGCCGGGCTCGGGATTCTGGTCCAGCACGAATCCCCGCGGGACCGTCGGATCGAAGCGCTCACCGCGGCGCTCGAGCTTGAGGCTCGCGGGCCCCACCACCCGCTGCGCCTGTTCGAAAGTGAGATTCGACAACTCTGGAACCTCGACCTGGCCGACGCCGTGAATCACGCGCGGCATCAGCACGCTGTTGAACAACACCAGTCCGGTGATGAACGCCAGCATCGCGAAGCCGATGAGAAACAATGCGGTGACCAGCGGCCGCGTCTTCCGACGTCTCTCGACGTAGGGATAGACGGCCGGGCCCGACGGTTCCTCATGCGGCGCGCGCGCCGGATCGTTCATGCACTGGCTCCTGAGCTGCGGCGGAAGCGTGCCGCGAATGCACCGTCGCAGCCATGCAGGTGGGGAAGCACACGCATGAAGCCGCGCTCGTCGACGACCGCGTCGGGAACGTAACCCTTCGCGCTCTCGAGTTCGAAACCAGGGTTCTGCTGGAGGAATTGTTCGACGACCTGTTCGGTCTCCTCGGGTTCGAACGAGCACACGCTGTACACCACGACGCCGCCGGGCCGCACTCGTCGCGCGCCCGCCGCCAGCAGCTCGAGCTGAATCGGAGGCATTTCGACCAGTGAATCCGCACCCTTGCGCCACCGTGCATCCGCACGGCGCGCCAACACGCCGAGGCCTGAGCACGGTGCGTCGACCAGCACGCGGTCGAACGGCATCGGGAACGTGTACGCGCGCCCGTCGCCCTCGACGACGTGAATCGACTGCAGTCCAAGTCGCTCGACGGTGCCCTTGAGCGAGGTGACGCGTTCGGGGGCCCGATCGAGCGCCCACACCTCGCCTTCGTCGCCCATCAGTTCGGCCAGATGCGAACACTTGCCGCCGGGGGCCGCGCACAGATCGAGCACGCGCTCGAACCGCTCGGGCGCGACCAGCCGGCCGACGAGCGCCTCGCTCTCGTCTTGAGCCGTGCACTCACCGCCGCGAAAGACGTTGAGCCCGCCGGGAGCCACGCGACCTTCGATCCACACCAGGTCGGGCGACCACTTCGCAAGCGTCGCGTCCTGGCCCTCGTTCGCCAGCGACTGAACGAGCGCTTCGGGCGTGGTACGCGTGCGATTGGCGCGCAGCCCGATCGCAGCGGCGCGATTGTTCGCCAGCATCAGCGCGCGGGTTTGCTCGACGCCGAAGCGTTCGAGCCAGCGCCGCACCATCCAGACCGGATGCGAGCCCCACACCGCGAGCGACTCGAGATCGTCGCCTTCGGGAATCACCAGGTTGTGCTTCTCCTCGACCAGGCGCCTCAGCACGCTGTTCACGAGACCCGCGGTTCCCGGGTGTCCGTGCCGATGCGCGAGCTTGACGGACTCATCGACCGCGGCATGCACCGGCACGCGATCCAGGAACAGGATCTGGTAGGCGCCCATGCGCAGCACATTGCGAATCCACGGCTGCACGCGCTCGATTCCCATGTGAACGAGCTTGTCGAGCACGAAGTCGAGCCGCCCACGCCACCGCAGCGTGCCCTTCACGATCTCGTGCATCAGCGCGCGGTCGCGGTCGTCGGCTTCCATGGTGTGAGCGCCGTCGAGCAGTCGATCCGTGAACGCACCGCGCGTCTCGGCCGCGTGCAGGATGCGCAGCGCCGCCTCGCGTGGGTCGTTCGAAAGCGGCGTGCGATCGCGTTCGGCCGCAGCGCGCGAGTCGGCGTCGCGGCGACGCTCGTGCCATGGGCGTCGCGGATGACCCTCACCGGTCGGCGGCGGTCCAGTACGCCCGTCGGGACGCGGCTCGCGACCGGCGAAGCCACCGCGGCGCGAATCCGGCCGCGGTCCGCGGGAAGCTCCGGGTCGATCGCCACCGGGACGCGGCGCGAATCCGGGGCGGCTTCCGCC
>JABFRW010000158.1 GCA_013140805.1 Candidatus Eisenbacteria bacterium | reverse complement strand
GGCTGTGCGAGCGGCTCGGCCTGCGCTGCACCTCTGCCCGCTGGGACACGCGCGCGCGCATGCGCCGCCGCGGGCTGAGCGGACAGCGCGGCCTGCGAGTGCTGCGGCGCGAGTTCCTGTCGACGGTCGCGCGCCGGGTTGCGGCCGACCGGATCGCGACCGGCCATACCGCCGACGATCAGCTCGAGACTCTGCTCATGCGGCTCGGTCGCGGTACCGGGCTCACCGGTGCCGCCGGCATCGACGCCCGGCGGGCTCGCTGGATCCGGCCGCTGCTGGCCGCGACCCGCGCCGAGATCGAAGCCGACCTGCGTGGGGCTGGGATCGAGTGGCGCGAGGATTCCAGCAACCTGTCGCCCGACTATCTGCGTAATCGCATTCGCCATGGCGCGATTCCGGCGCTGCTCGAGGCCCTCGGTGGAGCTGACGGGCCGCGCGCACGCGCGGATGTGGCTCGTTCGGCTGCACAGCTCATGTCCGAAGTCGGTCAAGTCTCGCGCTGGCTGAAGGCCCGGGCGCATCGGATCGAACAGCCGCTCGCGGTTGCGGGCTTGGAGTCGGTGAAGCTGGACGTGTCGGGCCTGATCCGCCTGCCGTCGTTCATCCTGCGGCGCGTACTCGCGCGCACCTGGCGACGTTTCTCGAATGAGCCGCTGGCGCGACCGCATCTCGTCATGCTCGAGCGACTGGCGCGCTCGACGCGGCGTTGTGGTCCGCTCGCCCTGCCGGGTGGCGCCAGCGCCAGCTGCACGCGCGGGGTGTTGAGCATCACGGCTTTCGCAAGTTCCGGACCCATCCTGCGAAAGCAGCGCTTCATGAGTTACATTTGCCGCTCGCATCCGCTTTCGGACGGTGCGATTTCGCCACAGCGCAGGACTCGACGGGCCCCAGGTCCCTGAGGAGAGCCATGACGGAGCGCATGTCAGACGCGAGCCACTCCACGACGGCGGTGGCGCCCTTGCCGCCGCGCCTGCGCGTTCTCTATTCCGCCGAACAGATCGCAGCGCGGGTTCGCGAACTCGGACTCGAGATCGCGCGCGAGTACGACGGAAAGAAGCCGATCCTGGTCGCGGTGCTCAAGGGCGCGTGCATGTTCCACACCGACCTCGCGCGCGCCATGCCGATCGATGTCGAACTCGACTTCCTGTCGGTGTCGTCCTACGGCACCAGCACGCAGTCGAGCGGCAATGTGCGGCTGCTCGCGGACCTGCGCGGCAGCATCCGCGAGCGCCACGTGATCATCTGCGAAGGCGTGGTGGATTCGGGCCTGAGCCTCACGTTCATCCTCAATCTGCTCAAGTTGCGCGACCCGGCAAGCGTCAAAATCGCGACGCTGCTCGACAAGAAGCCGTGTCGCAAGCTCGAAGTGCCGGTCGACTACGCCGGCTGGAGAATCGGCGCGGAGTTCGTGGTCGGCTACGGCATGGACGCGGCCGAAGGCCTTCGCAATCTGCCCTATGTGGGCGTCATCGAGGAGTCGTAGGTGAAGCTGTTCCGCAAGATCAACGATCGCGGCGACGACAAGGGACGCGACCCCCGCAAGGGTCCGCGCGTTCCCGCGCCGCGCCGCTCCTCGGCTCCGCCGCCTCCGGGCGCACGGCCGTTCCGCACCCTGGCCTTCTGGGTATTCGTGGCGCTGCTCGCGCTGGTCGCCTATCGCATGTACCAGGGCAACTTCATGGCGACACCGCGGGCCGAGATCAACTACACGCGCTTTCTCAAGGAGACCGACGCCGGCAATCTGGCGAACGTCGAAATCGTCGACAAGACCGTGACCGGCGATCTCAAGATTGAGACCACGCTGCGCGTCGGTCAGCACGACCTGCGCTTCAAGGCATTCAAGACCGCGATCCCGGGCACCGGCGAGACGCTGGTCGACCGCGTGCTGGCGTCGAACCCCGACATTCCGGTGGTGTTCCGCCCGGCAGGCTTCAATTGGATCTCGTTCCTGATCGCGGCACTGCCGTTCCTGCTTCTGCTTCCGATCTGGATGCTGTTGCTGCGACAGATGCAGGGCAGCGGCAGTGCCGCACTCAAGTTCGGCAAGACGCGCTCGAAGGTCCTGATCGAATCGGCGCCCAAGGTCACGTTCAAGGACGTGGCGGGCTGCGACGAGGCCAAACAGGAGCTCGAGGAGATCATCGAATTCCTGAAGGAGCCGCAGAAGTTCCAGCGGCTCGGCGGACGCATTCCGAAGGGCGCGCTGCTGCTCGGCCCCCCGGGCTCCGGCAAGACGCTGCTCGCCAAGGCGGTCGCAGGCGAAGCCGCGGTGCCGTTCTTCTCGATGAGCGGCTCGGACTTCGTCGAAATGTTCGTCGGTGTCGGAGCTAGCAGGGTTCGTGATCTCTTCGAGCAGGGCAAGCGCAATGCTCCGTGCATCATCTTCATCGACGAGATCGATGCGGTCGGCCGTCATCGCGGTGCCGGCCTCGGCGGCGGTCACGACGAACGCGAGCAGACGCTCAATCAGTTGCTGGTCGAGATGGACGGCTTCGAATCGAACGAGGGCGTGATCATCGTGGCGGCCACCAACCGCCCCGACGTGCTCGACCCCGCACTGCTGCGCCCCGGCCGCTTCGATCGCCAGATCGTCGTGGACTGGCCGGACGTGCGGGGCCGCGAGGGGATCTTCAAGGTCCACACCCGCACCATCCCGCTCGACGAGGACGTCGATCTCTACCAGCTCGCGCGCAGCACGCCGGGCATGGCCGGCGCCGACATCGCGAACGTGGTGAACGAGGCGGCGCTGCTCGCGGCGCGTCGCAACAAGAAGAAGGTGTCGCAGCAGGACTTCGAAGACGCCAAGGACAAGGTCACCCTCGGCATGGAGCGCAAGAGCCTCGTGATGAACGAGAACGAACGCCGAAGCACGGCGTATCACGAGGCCGGCCATGCGCTGGTGGCGTGGCTGCAGCCCGGCACCGATCCGGTCGACAAGGTCACCATCATTCCGCGCGGGCGGGCACTCGGCATCACGTCATGGGTGCCGCCCGAGGATCGCTACTCGCAGTCGAAGGCCGAGATCGAGCAGCGGCTCGCGAACATGATGGGCGGCCGCGCGGCCGAGTTCCTGGTGTTCTCGCACTACACGACCGGAGCATCGAACGATCTCGAGCGCGCCACCGCGCTGGCGCGCCGCATGGTGTGCGAGCTGGGCATGAGCGACAACCTCGGCCCGCTGACCTTCGGCAAGAAAGAGGAGATGGTGTTCCTGGGTCGCGAGATCTCTTCGCAGAAGGACTACAGCGAGAAGACCGCACAGGCGATCGACCAGGAAGTCCGCACCATCGTCGAGCGCGCGTACAACAAGGCGATCGGCCTGCTGCGCGAAAATCTCCCCAAGCTCGATCTGCTTGCGAACTCGCTGCTCGAACGCGAAACGATCGACGGCGAGGAGATGGACCGGCTGCTGAAGGGCGAGAAGCTCGAGCCTCTGAAGCGCGACACCGACATCCCGCCCGCCCCGCCGGTCGCGGTGACCGAGAGCGCGACGCCCGTCACCGGCGGACTCGAAGGGTTTCCGCCTCCGGAGCCGCGTCCCGCCGGGGCCTGACGAATCCACCACACCGACCCGACGCGTTCGTAGCGTCCAGGCCGCATTCGAGCACTCAGGGCCCGTCCCGCAAGGGGCGGGCCCGAGTCTTTGATCGCCCCTGACAACCCGGCGGGGGGCTCGCGCGTCTCATGATCGTCACGCGAATGCGAGCGCGTGGCACGCGCGACCTCCAGTCATCGCGCACTTCCAAAGGGTACGGCCGGGCGAAGGATTTCCCGACCGTAAGAGCAACGCCCGGCCTGTGAGCCGGGCGTCTCTATTTGGAGGTGAAGGCGCCGCCGGATTCGGCGAGGCGCGAGAGCAGCGCGGATGGACGGAAGCGCTCGCCCTTCTCGGCCTGCAGCGACACCAGCCGCTGCTGCACCTTCGCGAGTCCCATCGCGTCGGCGTGCCGCAGTGGACCGCCGCGAAACGGCGGGAAGCCGGCGCCGAACACCAGCGCCAGATCGACCTGGCCGGCGTTGACGACCACGCCCTCTTCGAGGCAGCGCGCCGACTCGTTGACCATCGCCAGCACCATGCGCTCGGCGAGCTGCGGTGCGGCGGGCGCCGCACGATGCCGTGTGAGCCCGAGCAGTTTTCGCACCGCGGGATCCGTCTCGCGCTTGCGACCGCGATGACGATAGAAGCCGAGCCCGTTCTTGCGCCCGAGGCGACCGGCGGCGATCAGTGAGTCGAGCAACGGCGCCGGAGTCATGCGTTCGGGAAAAGCGCGGCTCAAGACCCCGGCGACCTTCGCTCCGACGTCGAGCCCGACCTCGTCGATCACTTCGAACGGACCCATCGGCATCCCGAAATTCCGCATGGCGGCATCGATCGCCTCGAGCGGGAAGCCTTCCTCGAGCAGCATCATGGCCTCGCGCAGATACGGCATGAGCACGCGATTCACCACGAAGCCGGGCGCGTCCTTCACCACCACCGGGGTCTTGCCGAGTCGGCGTGCGAGCGCGACGGCGGTAACGAGTGCGGCGTCGGACGTCCGCTCACCTCGCACCACTTCGACCAGCGGCATGCGATGCACCGGATTGAAGAAGTGGAAACCGCAGAAGCGCCCGGGGTGCTGAAGCCCCGCTGCGAGCGCGTCCACCGACAGCGAAGACGTGTTGGTGGCAAGCAGCGCATCGGGCCGCAGCCGCACCTCGAGTTCCGCGAACACCCGGCGCTTGACGTCGAGATCCTCGACCACCGCTTCGATCGCGGCATCCGCGCGCCCGAAACCATCCAGCGTGAGTGTGGGGTAGATGCGCGCCATCTGCAGGTCGCGCTCGCTCGCCGGCGCCCGCCGCCGCTTGCCGCGCTCCTCGATGAGCTTGCGAGCGATCTCGAGCGCGCGTGTGAGCGGCTCCGGCTTGAGATCGCGCACCCGCACCGTGATGCCGCTGCGGCTCGCCAGTTCGGCGATGCCGCCGCCCATCACGCCGGCACCCGCCAGCGCCAGCTCGCGGATCGGCGCGGGCGTGAACGTCGTGTCGGCGATCGGCGGCGCCTTCTTGGCGTCCTCCGAGAGCTGGAAGATGCGCACCAGGTTTTTGCACACCGGACCGATCAGCACATCGGCGACACGCGAGGCCTCGATCTCGAGCGCTTCCGTGAGCGGGCGACCGTAGGAGTGTTCGATCACGTCGAGGGCCGCGAGCGGCGCCGGGTAGTTTCCGGCGGTGCGCCCGCGCGTCTGCGCCCGGGCCTGCGAGAACACGAACGCACGCCCGAACGGCGTGCCGTCGAGCAGTCCATCCAGCAGTGAGGGCGCGCGCCATCGATCGCGCCGTGCGGCCGGGGCGCGGGCGGCGAGTCGCACGACCTGCTCGTGCGCGCGCTCGAGGATCCACGCCGCCGGCACCACGCGCGCGATCAGCTTGAGCTTCTCGGCGCGCCGGGCGTCGAGCGTGCGGCCGGTGAGGATCAGGTCGAGGGCCGCGCGCAGTCCGATCAGTCGCGGCAGCCGCACCGAACCGCCGAAGCCGGGAAAGATGCCGAGCAACACTTCCGGCAGGCCGATCTGGGTGCGCGGCTCTTCGCTCGCGATGCGCGAGTCGCAGCACAGCGAGAGTTCGGTTCCGCCACCCAGACACACGCCGTCGATCGCCGCGACCGTCGGCACCGGCAATGCGGCGAGCTTGCCGAACACCGCATGCGCGCGCCGGATCAGGGCGAGGATCTGCTCGCGATCCGTGATCGAACCGATCGCTTCGATGTCGGCGCCGGCAATGAACGAGCCGCGTTTTCCGCTCGTGAGCACCACGCCCTTGAGGCCCTCCACCCGGCCCAGCGCATCGAGCGCCACGTCGAGGCTCGCGACCGCGGCGGCATCGAGCACGTTGAGCTTGCGCTCCGGGTGATCCATCACCAGGTGCGCGATGCCGTCCGGCTGCGGCTCGATGCGGAACACGCTCATCCCTCGCGCTCCAGCAGGAACGCGGCGCCCTGGCCGCCGCCCACGCACAGCGAGGCAAGGCCGCGCTTGAGCCCGCGGCGACGCATCTCCATGAGCGTGGTGAGCAGCAGGCGCGAGCCGCTCGAACCGACCGGATGCCCGAGCGCGATCGCGCCACCGTTGACGTTCAGGCGTTCGACCGGGATCTCGCCGAGTGCGCGGTCGCGCCCCAGCTCGGCCTTCGCGAACGACTCGGAGCGCGAGGCTTCGAGGCACGCCAGCACCTGCGCGGCGAACGCCTCGTTGATCTCGAACAGCTCGATCTCGTCGAGTGCCACGCGTTCACGCTCCAGCAGCTTGGCGGTCGCGAACACCGGCCCGAGTCCCATGCGGCTCGGAGCGAGCCCCGCGAACGCCCAGCCGCGGATACGGCCGAGCGGGGGCACCGGCCATGCTCGCGCGGTCGCTTCGTCGCCGATCAGCAGTGCGACCGCGCCATCGGTGACCTGGCAGGCGTTGCCCACCGTGACGGTTCCGTTCTTGCGATCGAAGTAGGGCTTGAGCTTCGCCAGCGCTTCGAGGGTCTGGTTGTCGCGCGGGCCCACGTCGTCGTGCACCATCGCGTGCGAAGGCGCCGGAAACATCGGCACGATCTCCTCGCGCAGACGCTCGCGTGCGGCGACTGCCTTCTGGTGGCTCTCGAGTGCGAAGCGATCCTGGCGCTCGCGATCGATTCGGAACTCGCGCGCCAGCACCTCGGCGGTCTGCCCCATGTTGAGCCCGCACACCGGGTCGGTGAGTCCTTCGGCGAGTGCGATGCGCGGCTTGAGATACGCGGTCTTGAAGCGCGTGAAGACGCCGAACTTCTGCAGCGGCGTCTTCGCCCGCATCAGGCTCTCGAGCCACTCGCCGTACTCGTAGGTGTACAGCAGCGGAATCCGACTCATCGACTCCATGCCGCCCGCCAGCACCAGTTGCGCTCCGCCGGCCTGGATGCGCTGCGCGGCGGTCGCGACCGCTTCCATTCCCGACGCGCAGTTGCGATGCACCGTCATGGCGGAGACCTGCTCGGGCACGCCGGCCAGCAGCGCTGCCACGCGGCTCGAGTTCGCCGCTTCGGCGGGCTGCGCGCAATTGCCGAGGATCACTTCGTCGAGGCGCGCGGGATCGACACTCGAGCGCGCCAGCAACTCGCCGATCGCGACGCGCCCCAGCTCGGTCACCGGTGTGTGCTTGAGCGGTCCGCCAGCCTTGGCGAATGGAGTACGGAGTCCGGCGAGAATCCAGACCGGAGCCGCCATGGGATCTCCTATCCCTTCGGGCGTGGCAGCTTGGCCAGCAACTCCCGCGCTTCCGCCTGGTAACGGGCGTCTCGCAGGCTGCTGCGCGGCGGCAGTGCGATCACCCGCTCGAGCTGCTGGCGCGCCTCGTCGGTGCGCTTGAGCGTGATCAAGGTGCGGGCGAGTTCGAGGTGGTGGTTCAAGTAGTCCGGCTCCAGCTCGACGGCTTTCTGCAGATCCGCCACCGCGTTCTCGATGCTGGCGCCCTTCGGCACCCCGCCGAGCACGCTGTTCGCCACCGCGCGCTCCATCAGGTTGAGCGAAGCAAGGCGGCGGTTCCACAGTGCACGCACGTGATAGGCGCGTCCGATGCCCGGATCCAGTGCGATCCCGCGATCGACTTCGGATTTGACCTCGCGCGACAACGCGAGCCGCGTCTTCGGTCCCTCCTGAAGCGCCTGGCGCCCCAGTGCGGCGGCCAGCCATACGTGGCCTGCCGCGCTGTCGGGATGCGCCTTGACCGCGGCTCGCGCGTGCTCGACCGCTGCCATGGCGAGCTGGCGCTTCTTCTCGCCGCTCTGATCCTCGGACAACTCGGACTCGACGCGCGCGAGTCGCCACAACAGACCGAAGTTCCCGGGCGCATCGGCGAGGCCCTCGAGCCACGCGGCGCGGGCCTCTTCGCCCCTGCCCTCGGCGTAGCGCGCCTCACCGGTCGCCAGACTGGTAGCCGCATCGGCCGCGCGCGAGGCCGACGGTTGCGCGGCCGTCAGCGCCACGGCGAGCAACAGCGCACGCGACGCCACCCGCAGCCACCCGTGTGTGCCCGTCATGCGGGGCGAAAACCGGACATCGGACCTCATGCGGTACCTCCGGGACCCGGAAGATCGGGAGGCGCACTGTCGCGCAGCCACGGTCGGGCCGTCAATCGCCGGCGGTCGCGCCTCTGACCCCGCTGCCTTTTCGCTTGTCGGCGCGCCTCGAACGGTGCTACCCCTTGGGCCGCAAGCGCATCCCGGCGTTCATCGGAGCACACATGACTCGGTCGCGAGGCAACGGAATGACTCAGGCCGCAACGCTGATCGGCATCTTTCTCGACACGATCGCCCGGCATCCCAAGCCCGATCAGTTCATGCGCAAGGGTCCCGAGGGCTGGGAATCCCTGTCGTCTCAGCGTGCCCGCACCGACGTCGAGCACCTCTCGCTCGGACTCGGAGCGCTCGGCGTGCAACGGGGCGATCGCGTGGCGCTGCTGAGCGAGAATCGCTACGAGTGGGCGATCACCGACCTGGCGGTGCTGGCGCGCGGAGCGGTGACGGTGCCGATCTATCCGACGCTCACCGCCGAGCAGAGCCGTCACGTGCTCGCGAACTCCGAGGCACGCCTGATCGTGGTTTCGACGGCCGCGCAGCTCGAGAAGATTCGCTCGGTCGCGGCCCAGCTGCCGAGCCTCAAGACCATCGTCTACATGGATCCCGTACCGGTGCGGCCCGAGGGCAGCCATGGCCTCGCCGAAGTCATGGAGCAGGGGGCGACGGCGGGACGCGCGGCACCCGGCGAGTTCGAGCGCCTGGCGCGCTCGGTCACCGCCGACGAGGTCGCCACCATCATCTACACCTCCGGCACCACCGGAGAGCCCAAAGGCGCGATGCTGACCCATCGCAACATCGCTTCGAACGTGTGGGCGGGGCTCGAGGTCAGCCCGATCTATCCGACCAATCGGTGCCTGTCGTTCCTGCCGCTGTGCCACATCTTCGAGCGCATGGGCGGCTTCTACTCGATGCTCGGAGGCGGGGCCTCGATCGCCTATGCGCAGAGCCTCGACACCGTGGCAGCTGACGCGATGGAAGTGCGGCCCACCGTGCTGGTCGGAGTGCCGCGGTTCTTCGAGAAGGTCTACGCGCGCGTGATGGACAACTCGCGCACGCTCCCGCCGCTCCGCCGCGCGATCTTCCACTGGGGGCTCGAGCAGCGGCGCGAGGCCGCACGTGCGCATTTCGAGCGCCGGCGCCTCGGGCCGTTCGCGGCGCTTCAGTCGCGCATCGCGGACCGGCTGGTCGGCGCCAAGGTTCGCGAGCGGGTCGGAGGCCGCGTCGACTACTGCGTGTCGGGCGGCGCGCCGCTCAATGCCAAGGTGATCGAGTTCTTCTTCGCGATCGGCATTCCGATCCGCGAGGGCTACGGGCTCACCGAGACTTCGCCGGTCATCACGTTGAACCCGCCGGGGCGCGAGAAGCCGGGTTCGGTCGGCAAGGCGGTCCCGGGCGTCGAAGTGAAGATCGACACCAACGGCGAGATCTTGACGCGCGGCCCGCACGTGATGAAGGGCTACTTCCGAAACGAAGCGGCGACCGCGGTCGCGATCACCGACGGGTGGTTCCACACCGGCGATCTCGGGCGTTTCGACGACGACGGCTACCTGTACATCACCGACCGGCTCAAGGAGCTGCTGGTGACCTCGGGCGGCAAGAAGGTCGCCCCGCAGCCGATCGAAGGCGCGCTCAAGACCAGCAAGTGGATCACCGAGGCGATCCTGATCGGCGATCAGCGCCCCACCATCACCTGCCTGTTGGTGCCGAACTTCGCGAATCTCGAAGGCGAGGCGCGGGTGCGAGGCTGGACGTTCGTGCGTCCCGCCGAGCTGCTCGTCCGGCCCGAGGTGCGCGCGCTCTACAAAGCCGAAGTCGATCGCGTCAACGAACCACTCGCGCAATTCGAGAAGATCAAGGAGTTCGCGCTGCTCGAACGCGAGCTGAGCCAGGAGGGCGACGAGCTGACGCCGACGCTCAAGGTGAAGCGCCGCGTGATCGCGGCCAAGTTCGCTGCCGTGATCGACCGCCTCTACGCGAATCGCTCAGGACCGGAATCGCACTGAGTTCAGGAAGGAGAATCACCGCATGCGTCGCAGTGTTCGTTGGAGCGTGCTCGCGTTCGCGCTGATCGTTCCGGGCGCGGCATGGGGTTCGGGCTACAACATCTGGGAACAGAGCGCCGTCGCGATGGGGATGGCCGGCACCGGTACCGCGGTGGTCGGCGATGCGTCCGCGATCTTCCACAACCCGGCGGCACTCACGCGGCTCGGAAAGGGCTGGCACGGTAACGGCGTGTTCCACCTTCTGCACGCCACCACCAGCTTCGCGGGCGTCGATCCGAAGCCGGGCTTCGGCACCATCGAAGAGATGGAGCCCGGCGTGTTCCCGATTCCGAATGCCTACCTCGCCAGGGTCGAGCCGAATCGCTGGGCGATCGGCATCGGAGCGTTCGCGCCGTTCGGACTCGGCGTCGAGTGGAAGGATCCGACCCGCTTCACCGGACGCGAGATCGTCACCAAGGCGGACCTCAAGACCGTCAACGGCAACGCGACGTTCGCCTGGGCCTTCAACGAGCAGTGGAGCGTCGGCGCCGGCTTCGATGCGCTGCTCGCCGAGGTCGAGTTGAATCGCATCAACCGCGCGCCCTATCCCGGCTCGGGCGGGCTCGTGAACGTCGCCAACGTAAAGCTCGAGTCCGACCTCACGCCGGGCTACGGCTTCAATGCCGGCTTCGCGTTCACGCCGAGCGAGACGTGGAGGTTCGGCGCGGCCTACCGCAGCTCGATCGAAGTCGAGATCGAAGACGGCAAGGCGACCTTCGACCAGATCCTCGCCAACACCGGCAACGCCGCGAGCGACGCGGTGTTCAACGCCCAGGTCGCCGCGGGTCTGCCGCCCGATCAAGCGGTCGGAACCACGCTCAAGTTCCCGGCGATCTGGTCGCTCGGCACCGCGTGGAAGAGCGGCGAGTGGACCGCGGCGCTCGACGTGAACCTCATGCAGTGGTCGATCTTCGATGAGCTGGCGCTCGAGTTCGAGCAAACACCGAGCGTCAACAGCACCATCGTCGAAGAGTACGAAGACGCGCTGCAGGTACGCATCGGCGCCGAGCACCGGCTCGAAAAGTGGACGTATCGGTTCGGCTACTACTTCGACCAGCACGCGGCACCGACCGAATCGGTCAGTCCGCTATTGCCCGACACCAATCGCCACGGCGCCTCGGTCGGCGCCAGCCTGCCGCTCGGCTGGGGCCAGGGGGCGACGCTCGATGCCTACGAACTCGCCGTCTTTCCCACCCGCGTCGACACCAAGGGCGTGAACCGCGACGACTACAACGGTCACTACCGCTCGTTCGTCAACGTGCTCGGCATCGGCCTCAGCATCCACTTCTAGCCCGCAGGGGATCCGTCATGCGCTTCAAAAACGCTTGTCTCATCGCCGGCGCGGCACTGATCGTGGCCGGCTGCTCGACGATCGACCCCCTCTCGGGGCCCGACTTCAATTCAGGAAGCGCCGACTTCACGACCTACGTGGCGCTCGGCACCAGCCTGGCCGACGGCGTCGAATCCGGCGGCAGCGTCGATCGGCACCAGATCAACTCGTACGCGAGTCTGTTCGCGCGCCAGCTCGGGGTGACGACGTTCGATCGCGAGTTCATCAATGGCGACGGGCTGTCGCTCGACGGCTTGTCGGCGTGTCTCGAGATCAAGTCGCTTTCGCCGGTGGTACTGATCAGCGCGGCCGGCCGGACGCTCGGCGCGCCGACCAACCTCGCTTTCGCCGGTGACTTCCACAATCTCGGCGTGCCGGGCGCGCTGGTGAGCGACGTGTTCGATACCACGACTTACTACCATCCGGCGCGCGCGAATGCGCACTTCGCGTTCGTGCTGCGGCACCGCGGCTCGATCGAGCAGACGCTCACCCGGCTGAGTCCGAGTTTCGTCTCGTTCGAGTACGGCGCGAACGAGATGATCGGCCGCGTGACCGGTGGCTCGGGCATTCCGGTGCTCAACTCGGCGCAGTTCGGATTCGCATTGAACGCGGCGCTCGACACCGTCGAGACCGCGGCACCCAATGCCAACTTCGCGCTCTTCAACGTGCCGGACCCCACGATCATTCCATTCGCGACCACGTTCTCGCCCGTCACCCGCGACAACGGCGGCAACATCGTTTCGCTGCGCGTTCAGACGAGCCCCGCCGACACCACGCCCGGCAGCGGCACGACGATCGGCATCGGTGGTCGCGTTCTCCTGACCGCCGGCCCGTTGCTCGCGACCGGACGCGGATTCCCGGTCGGCTCGAGTTCGTATATCACCGGCGCACCCGGCACGGGAGTCCCGCTTCCGGATGCCGTGGTTCTGACTTCTGCCGAAGTCGCCAATCTGCGAAATGAACTCAGCGGCTACAACGCCGCGATCGCGGCGCAGGCCGCCGCGCGCGGCATGGCGCTCGTGGATCTCGCCGGAGTATTCCAGCGGGCGGCGACCACCGGGCTCACCTGGAACGGCCGCACGTATACGACCGCGTTCATCACCGGCGGACTGTTCAGCCTCGACGGTGTGCACCCGACCGATCAGGGCTACGGCTTCCTCGCCAATGTGCTGATCGACGCCGTCAACGCCCGCTACGGCTCGAATATTCAACGCGTGAACATCGAGAGCCTGACCGCGACGAACTCATCGCTTCGCATCGAACGCGGCGACGAGGGCCCGATCTACCCGCTGATCGAGAACGCGCCCGAGGTCTACCGGCGCATGTTCCCGTTGCCGCCAGGGATGGAGTGAGGCCGCCGCTACGGCATCCGCAGCTTGAGCTCCTCGCGCAGCAGCGCGGTCGGTATCGGCCCTGAGGCGAGGACCGCAGCGTGGAACTCGTGAAGGTTGAAGCGTTCGCCGAGGCGCTGGCGGGTCTCGTCGCGCAGAGCCACCAACTCGAGCTTGCCGATCATCGCGCTCATCGGCTCGGTGGGGCGCAGCGTGTAGCGCCGCACTTCGAGCACCGCGTTGACGCGCGGAATCAATGCGGTCGTGACCAGGTAGTCGACCGCCTGCATGAAGCCCATGTTCCCGGTGTGGAGCCCGGCGTCCACAACGACCCGGCAGGCGCGCCACAGCAAGTCCCGCAACTGATAGAGCCGCCCGATCGGATCGGTGAAAAAGCCCGCTTCGGCCATCAGCTCTTCGCAGTAGAGCGCCCAGCCCTGCGCGGTCACCGGGCTGCGTGACAGCCGGCGCAGTCGCGAGCCGTTCTTGAACGACTGGCCGAACTGCAGATGGTGCCCGGGGTAGCCTTCGTGCACGCACACCAGCGAGATCGCGGCGTTGTGATGCGCTTCGATCTGCTGCTGCTGTTCGTCCTTGCGACGCGCGGGATCCGCCGGTGTCACGCACAGGCAGCCGGCCGGCGAGGCGTCGAACGGCGCCGGCGGCAGATAAGTCGCGAGCGGCTGCGTCGCGCGTTCGAACACCGGGGTGTCGAGGATTACGAGCGGCGGCTCGCCCCCGATCGGAGCGATCCGCATGTCCTGCACGAACGCGCGCGCGCGTTCCAGTTCGGCGACATAGGCCTCGCGTAGACGCAGCGGTTCCGGATGTCGATCCTTCGCGGCTTCGAGCTGCTGCTTCCAGGTCTTGGACGGGTCGACGCGCCGCGCCTCAGCTTCGAGCTCGGCCGTGACCTTGGTCACCTGTTCGCGCCCCAGCGCGTCGAGCTTCTTGCAGTCGAGCGCCAGCAGGTGCTCGCGCTCGAGCTTGTAGTTCATCCAGCGTTCGCCGATCGCGAACGTGCCGCCGATCTTCGCTTCGAGATCCTGATCGATGAACTGCTGGTACTGGAGGAAGCCCTTGCGCGCCCGCGAACCGGCATGCTCGATGCGCTCGCCCTCACCGGGGAAGTTCTTGAGCAACGTGCGGCACACTTCCTCGACGAAGCCGGGGGCACTCAGCGTCACGTCGGCGGCGATGTTCAGGTACTGATCCGGCACCTGCTGCAGGTTCTTCTTCGCGACTGCGAGGTAGTCGGGAATCGCGATCATGCGCTCGAGAATCGCTTCCTTGCGCTCTTCCAGCGGCGTGCCGGGACGGGCCAGCAACAGGAACACGCTGTGCAGCGCGGTCTCCGGGTAGAGCACCGGATTCTTCGCGTAGATCTTGACCTCGTCGAGATCGGCCCGCAGCGCCGACAGTCGCGCGCGCAGGATGCCGTAGTCGGCGCGGTGCTCGACCGGCAGTTCCTGCCACGGCACCGAGGCGACCAGGCGATGCTCGAGATCCTGCAGCCACACGGAACGCTCGCGCAGGCCCTCGGCCGTGTCATTGGGCAGCAGGCGATCGTAGTCGTGAATGCCCGCGCGCGTGGCTTCGACCGGATGATGACGAAGGTAGAGTTCGACGAATTCTTCGGCCAGTGCGGTGAACGTGCGAACGGTCTCGATCATGGCATCCGTTCCCTGATGTGTACGAAAGGCCCCCGCGCCGCGGCGCGAGGGCCAACTCGTCGGGGAGCCGAAGCGTCGGTCAGAGCTTCGCGACGTTCGCGGCCTGCTTACCCTTGTCGCCTTCTGCGACATCAAACTCGACGCGGTCGCCGGCCGTCAAGCTCTTGAAGCCGGCTCCCGCAATCGCGCTGAAGTGGACGAACATTTCCTCTCCAGCCTCGGATTGAATGAAGCCGAAGCCCTTCGACTCGTTGAACCACTTGACCACACCGTGCTGGCGCGGACCGTCGGAGACCACCATCGGGCGCGCAGCACCTTCGCTGCGGCCGCGCCCGCCACCTCCCGCACCGCTGCGGCCGCCATGCCCGCCACGGGCTCCACCCTGTCCGCGACCGGGAGCCGCGCCGTGGCCCGCGTCAGGGCGACGCGTCTGCCAGCAGTCGCGGCAATAGACCGGGCGTGCCGCCGTCGGTGCGAACGGCACCTGCGTCTTCGCCCCGCATTCGGCGCACACCGCATCGTGCATCTCGCGTGAACCACCACCGCCACCGCCACCGCGCGCGCCACGCTCGAACGAACCGCCGCCCGACTCGCGCTGTGCTCGCCGCGCGTCGCGGCAGGCTTTGCAGCGGGTCGGAGCGTTCAGACTGCGGGACTCGTAGAACTCCTTCTCGCCGGACGTGAAGAGAAATTCCTCTCCGCAATCGGCACAACGGATGTTGCGATCTTCGCCGATGGCCATGACGTGACGCCTCATCTCCCGAAAACGCGGACGGACCACATACCAGGGGACGTAAAAACAAAAACGCCCCGGCAGGCATGGCCTGCCGAGGCGACCCATCGAAGGAGTCGGGTCGGACTCAGTTCCAGTTCACGAACGATGCGACGACGCGAATTCATCCGAGACCCACACTCGATCGATGCGGTGCCCTCGAGCTTCGTGCAGCGGCGAAAGTATGGCAGCGGGTCCAGGGCTTTTCAACGGCTCATCGCTTCATCACGAGGCGGGGCTGCGGGGGCCGATCCACCGGGATTTCGGGCAGTTCGTCGCGCGGCGCCTGGAACGAATCGGCGGCGAGCCAGCCCGCCATCTGCTCGGGTTCGAGTGCATCGGGAAGCGCTGTCATCCCGCTCTCGGACTTGAACCTGCGTCCCTGGGCAGCACCCGAAACGCCGCCCGTCTGCGGCTCGGCACGACACAACGCCTGGAGCAGGTCTGCCATGGTGATCACGTCGAGGGCGTTGTGGTGGAAGACCGGAATCAGGCGCCACGCATCACCATTGCGGACGAAGTCGTGATAGAGCCCCGGGATCTGATCGCTCGGCACATCTCCGCTGCGGCGCCGACGACACACTCGGCGCTCGAGCGTCTGCAGTCGGCAGTCCTCGAACACTCCGCGCCACCGCCGCCTCGAAGCGTGCAGCAGGTCGACGTGAAGTGCGGGGATCTGCAGCGGCACCGCGTGCACGTGACCGCGCGAGCGCAGGAACGGCGCGTCGTAGGTCTTGCCGTTGAAGGTCACCAGCACCTCGAAACCCGACAGCTGACGACCCAGCGCTCTCAGCAATGCCGCTTCCTCGGCATAGTCGCGCGCAAAATACTGGCGCAGCACGAAGTCCTCGCCGTTCCAGTGCATGGTTCCTGCGAGGAACACCGGGCTCGACGCGAGCCCGCCCGTTTCGAGGTCCAGGAACAGCGCGCGCGTGAGCCCGAGTGCGTGCAGCGTGCGCAGATCGGGCTCGCTCTCCCCCGGCTCGTCGAGCGCTCCCCATGCGAGCTGTGGAGCCTCGAGTTCGGAGCGCAGCCGCTCGTGGACGTAGACCGCGCCGTGCTCGTCACGCCATTCGCCGCCGGGAAGGAAGCTCTCGACGCCAAGTTCGTTCGCGGCGACAGCCGGTTCGACCGCGGCTTCGTCGGCCGCTACCGCCCCATCGACGCGCTCGCTCGACGTCTCGGCGGGCGTCTCGTGACGCGATCGCGCCAGCGCTCCGAGTCGTGCGCCGAGCCTCGAATCGCCGATCACCCCCGGCTCGACTCGCGCGCCCAGGTGCTGAGCAGCGCCTGCGCGCCTTCCTTCGAGGGAGAGCTGCGAGCACGCCCCAGGTCGGGGTCCTGCTGCTGCGCCGGTCGCAGGATCGGGAGCCCCGTGCACGACGGACAGCCGCCCTCGCAGGGACATGCGCGCAGGTGTTCGAGTGCCGCGCGCGTCAGCTCATCGAGGCGCGCGAACCCCTGTTCCGCGAAGCCCAGCCCGCCCGGGTAGCGATCGAACAGGAACAGGGTCGGCGCTCCCACGTTCGATGAGTCGAGCACGCCGCCCAGGTCTGCGGCATCGCACATCGAGATCATCGCGAGCAGGGTCAGGAACAGGTTTCGCACTCCGCTCAGGGACTCCCACGGCGAATGCCCGCGCCGCGCGAGCTCGCGCAGCGTCGCCTCGCCGGGAGTGATCCAGAAGCCGGCGGTCTCGAGTGTGAGGCGCGGCAGTGACAGCGGGTGGTAGCCCAACGCGTCTCGGGTCCCGAAGCGGATCTTCTTCATGGCGACGGTCTGCCATGCGTAGGTGAGATCGCCGAAACGAACGCGTTCACCGTGCCAGTCGAGCGTTTCGCGCTCGCCGCGTACGTGGACATGAGTGTCGAGCACCGGCTGGGTGTAGTAGTCGACCGGGCGCGGCTCGACGATCGCGACCTTTTGCTCCAGGTCGAGCGAGCGCACCCACATCGTCTGGCCCTCGTGCAGGTAGATCGCATCCGGATACACCAGCTCGAGCCCGCTGATCGCGTCGACATTGCCGATCACCGCATTGTCGCGACTGGCGTCGAGGATCGTGTAGGTGTCGTCGGACATCGCGCGCAGGTTCACCTTCTGCGCCGGGAAGTCGGTCTGCGCCCAGTACGAACGGCCCTCGAGCGTGCGCGTCTGCCCGGCTTCGTCGAGCGCTTCGAGCACGCGACCGGCCAGCGCCCCGAAGCGCGTCCGGTCGGCAAGCGTCAACGGCAGCTCGTAGGCGGCACACGCCAGCTGCTGCGCGAGGATGTAGGGATTGCCCGGATCGATGCAGGCCGCTTCGGGCGAGCGCCCGAAGAACCAGTCGGGATGGCGCATCAGGTACTGATCGACGGTTTCGTTGTAGGCCACCAGCAGCGCCAGTGCCGCACCGTTGCGACGCCCGGCGCGGCCGGCCTGTTGCCAGGCACTCGCGAGCGTCGGCGGCGCCCCGATCAGCACCGCCGCGTCGAGGCTGCCGACGTCGATCCCCAGCTCGAGCGCGTTGGTCGACACCACGCCGCGCAGCTCGCCCGAGAACAGCGCGCGCTCGATGCGCCGACGATCTTCGGGCAGGTAGCCGCCGCGGTAGGGACTCAGCCGCCCCGCAAGTTCGGGAGCGCTGCGTTCGAGCCGCTCGTGGGCGTAGCGGTACACCAGCTCGGCCGCGACCCGCGACTTGGTGAACGCGATCGTCTGAGCGCCCCGCTCGACCAGTCCCGCCAGCAGCAGGCTGCCATCGCCGTTGGACGAGCGGCGCTCGGAGCGCGAGTCGTCGAGATACGGTGGGTTCCACAGCACGAAGTGGCGCTCCCCGCGCGGCGAACCATCGTCATCGACCACCGCGACCTCGCGACCGGTCAGCGCGGTGGCCAGCTCGCCGGGATTGCGGATCGTGGCGCTGCACATCACGTAGCGGAAGTCGCCGCCATAGTGAGCGATCACGCGTTCGAGCCGCCGCAGCACGTTTGCGACGTGCGAGCCGAAAATGCCGCGGTAGACGTGCATCTCGTCCACCACCACGTAGCGCAGCCGGCTCAGAAAACGCACCCAGCGCGGGTGCTGCGGAAGGATCCCGGCGTGCAGCATGTCGGGATTCGACAGGATCACGTTCGCGTCGTCGCGCAGCTTGCGACGTGTCGACGCCTGCGTATCTCCGTCGTAGACGCCAGCGCGCAGGCGCTTGAGGATCTGAGGGTGACCGAGCGACAGACGCGTGAGCCCGCGCAGCTGATCCTGAGCGAGTGCCTTGGTCGGAAACAGGTAGAGCGCCGTCGCGTCCGGGTCTTCGAGCAGGCGCTCGATCACCGGCGCGTGATAGCACAGGCTCTTGCCGCTCGCGGTGCCGGTCACGATCACGGTGTCGAGTCGCGCGCGCAGGCGTTCGATCGCGTGGACCTGATGGCTGTAGAGCTGCTCGACGCCCTGCGTCTCGAGCGCCTCGGCAAGTGGCGCGGGCAGCGGCCACGAGAGCGCGCCGTGACGCGCGAGGCGCGCCGGCTCGACGTGCCAGTGAGCGATCGCGCCGCGGTGCTCGGGACGTTCGCCCAGATCGCGCAGCCACGAGATCGGATCGGCGGTGCTGCGCGGCTCCGACCAGACATCGAGGAAGCGCGCGGGTTCGCTGTGCATGAGGGCCTCCGGAGCGCGCGACGATCGGCACCCGCTCGAAGGGCATCGTGGCGACGCAGGTGGGCACTCTAGCACTCGCTGGCCCAAATGTGCAGGCGCCATTCAGGCGCCAATTCAAAGGGCGAAACGCGCTTCCGGCTACTCGATGGCGCGCCGGGTGGTGTCGATCGATGTCACCCGGTAGACCCCGAACGAGCGCATGAACCGGATCCGGTAGGCCTCATTGGGGCCGCGGTAGAACACCAGTTCGTCGCCCGGGGCGCCCTCGGCGCCGGGTGCCATCCGCCAGTTCGCGCGTCGCGCACCCAGTTCGAGGCCGCGCGCCACGTCGATCAGGCTGGGGTCGCCAAGCTGCTCGCGAGCCAGCTCGTCGTCGGGAATCGAAAGCGCCTGCACGAGTCGCACGAAGGTCGCGTACGGCGACGGCTCGGTCGCCTCGCTGGCGCGCGAGAAGCCTTCGATCCCCCAGTGGAACTCGTACTTGCGGAACAGGTGCGCGCACGACGCGCACTCCTCGAAACCGGGGGTTCGCGACCAGGTCCGCGATGCCAGCGCCGGACTCTCGCCATCGGACGGCACGAAGCTCGCCGTGCCGGTGCCACCCAGTGAGTCCGGTCCCAGCGTCTGGTAGAGCCGCCACACACCGGCGCGCGGCGCGCGACGCCACACGAACACGATCGGCTGAGGCCCCGCCGGCCCGCTGCGCAGGAACAATCCCGCGGCCTGAACCGCGCTGGTATCACTCTGCGGCCGCGAAGGCGGCCCGAGCGACAGATCGCTCAGGCGCATCCCTCCGCCCTCGACCGCTTGAGTCCGCACCCGCAACGAATCGCGCCACACCAGTCGTGGCCACGAGGTGGCGGTCGGATCGGAGCGCGGGAACATATTCACCAGCGCGACCGCATCGTCTTCGACCACCTCGACTCCGAATCCGAGCGAGTCCAGCAACTGCCGAATGCGCGGAGCCAGTGCGAACTCGGGCTTGAGCTCGAGGTCGTAAGCGAGCAACGCCGCGGTCAGCCGAGCGGCGGCGCCATCCGCACCGCCGTCAGCTTCCCAGCGTTCGCGTGCGGCGCGCGCGGTGCGAGAGAAGCTGTCGACGGGAGCCCCGCCCAGCGAGTCGCCGCCCGGCGGTACGAACCGGGGCCGATTGTCGCAGCCGAGCGCGAGCGAGCCGCACAGCACGGCGATCGCGAGCACGCACGCAATGTTGACGAGGCGCTTCATCACGGCTTGCGCGGCGTGGTGCCGGCCGGGCGGCGTGCGGTCGAGTCGGTGGCCCCGCCCAGCTGCGCGCGGCGTTCCCAGCCCTTGATCAGCCAGCGCGAGCCGTCGGATTCGAAGTCGAACTTGTAGTCCCGCGGCCCGCCCGGCGCGTGAAACCGCGCCAGCAGCCACAGCGGCCACGCCGCTTCGGGCTCGGTGGCGAGGATCTTCCAGCTCCCGTGCGCACGACGCAGCCCCCAGCCGGCGCTCACCGCGGCTTCGATGCGCCTCGGGTCTTTGAGAAACCGCGCCGCACTCGCGCGGTCGCCTTGAGCCAGAAGTTGGACGAACCGAATGAAGGTGCTGGTCGGTGATGGCACGATGCGGGTCTCGAGCAACGCGAAACCACGCGGCCGCTCGACGAAGGTGCGCTGCTCGAGCAGCCGCGGACAGTCGCGGCAATTTTCGACCAGCGAATCGAGCGGCGCCGGAGTCCACACCAGGAACTCGGGCTTCGAGTCGCCGTTGAGATCGGCGAATGCGGCATCACCGGTCGGAGCGAACGGAATGCCCTCGGTGTCGAACTGCACCAGGTGCCAGAACTGACCGTTGGCCGACAGCTGGAGCAGCGAGAAGTAGAGCGTGGCGCGATCGCGCGACGCATCGAGGATGCCCCACGCGTAGGGGCCTTCCTGGCGATTCGTCCACCACACGCGCAGACGCGGTTCGTAGCCGCCCGACAGTTCGAACCCCTGCGTCTTGAGCTCCTCCTGCCGGTACCAGAGCAGGAACGCGACCGCCTTCGCCGCCGGCCGGTACGGATTGCGGACCACCAGCAGCGCGAAGTAAGGCAGTCGCGCCTCGACGCGCAGGTCGGTGTCGAGCCCCAGCGAATCGAGATAGCTCTCGACCGCGGCCGCCTGGGTGAGATTCGCACGGCCCAGCGAGCGCAGCAGGCGGCGCGCCATGAATCCAACGCGCTCGTAGGGTTCGTAGTTCGAGCCGCCGATCGAGTCGCCGCGATTGGTCTGAAATCCGGCGCGGGCCTCGGCGCTCCAGGCGAGCATCGAGTCGGCCGCAGGCGGGATCCAGGGGCGCAGGCGCTGGGCGTGGGCAGCGGGCGCCGAGAGCAACAGCGTGAGGGCGACCGCGGTGGCAGCGGTCAGCCACCGTGGGAGTCTCGAGCGGGTGAAGCGACGGGCCTCGGAATGGTTCCGGCGACGCGGCCGGTACGGTGCGCAAACGTGCGGGCTTTCGAGCATGCGAGCGAGGTTTACTCCCGGGAACACTCCAGCCGGACGAAGGACGCGCAGCCTACACCGCGGCCCGGAGACGGGCCAGCTTGCGCGGCGCCCGCGCGGCTTACTTTGCGAGGTCCGGACGCGGCGCCGGCGGAACGTAATAGAAGATGCGCACGAATGGCGGAGTGGGGCTCTGATTGACCGAGATCAGATCGGTGCGTGAACCGAATCGGAATGTGAATCCGGCCAGGTTCGAGCCGTTGAGCGCCCACGAGGTGAACGCCCCGAGCCGGTCGCTGGTGAAGCGCAGCCGGCGCGTGCCGCTCACGCGCGCGGCCGAGGCGAGCGCTCCGAGTGTGGTGTCGGGGCGCGGCGTGCCGGGGAACTGGAGCGTGCACACGTTGAAGGTCTCGGTCACGCCCCACACCGTCGGCACCGAACTGGTGTCCGAGGTGTTGGTCTCGATTCGAACCGCGGCGATCGGCAGCCCGGCCAGTCCGGCCAGGTTCATGCGCACCGCGTTCACGTAGTCGTTGCCCGCCAGGAGCACCGCCTGCGAGCACGAGAAAGCGCCGGTGCTCTGCTTCCACCCATAGATCTGAAAGCTGCTCTGCGTCGAATCGATGCGTGTACCGGCCGGTACCGACTCGAATCGCACCGTCGGTCCGTTCGAGGATTCGTCGAGCGTGCGATTGATCGCGTTCACCGACCACCATACGGTCGCGCCGATGCTCCAGCCCTGCACCGGAACCAGAAACGGTCGGCCGACCCGCGCCAGTTCCGGCACCGCGCGCAGCGCCACCGGGGCCGAGTCCGCTCCAACGAACACCGCGTATTCCACCGCTCCGACCGCCGCCTCGGTGCCGCTCCAGCCGAGATGCGTGAGCGGTGATTGAAACGTGGCGCCGGCGGCCGGAAGTTGCGGCTCCGGCCGTCTCACGCCGATCACCCGGAACTGCCACTCGTAGGCCGCGTCGAGCGGAGTGCCATCGCGAGCGCGCAGTGCGTCGCTCAGCACCAGCGTGTGGGTGCGCGCCGGGGTGAGCGGTTCGAGCGCGGTGATCACGATGCGCAGCGTCGCCTCGTCCCACTCGACCTCGATCGGAATGCGTCGCGTGTCGAGTTTGAGGAACACCGAGGTGGTGCGGACCGTCGTCGAATCGAGCGGCGCCGCGAACCGCACCCACGCCTGTGTATCGATCGGCAGCGCGGTGGCGCGCGCGCCCGGGAATACTTCGACGATCGCGGGTGGCGGCGGGGCCGGCGCGAGCGGATCGACCGGATGATCGAGGCCGAGCACCGCGACCCACGGCAGTCGATCGGGGTCCCGGAAGTCGTGGATCGCCGGCACCTCTCCGGAATAGCGCGCGATGCACGCCCCGCCGAACGGTCGGCGGGAAACGATGGTCGACCACGAATAGGTTTCCTGATGCACCGTTAGCCAGAGCCGTGCGTGGACTTCGCCCGAGGCATCGAGCTGACTGCCGGACTCGGGGCGATCGTCGCGGTAGTCGGCCGCCATCATCTGCTGGGCGAACACGCCGAGATCTTCGTCGACCTCGCCGTCGTGATCGTCGTCGAGGCCGTTCAGCCGCTCCTCGTCGAACGTTCCGTCACCGTCGTCGTCGAACAGATGCTGCTGGCCGGGTGCTCCGTGCCAGCGCGACCACACGCGATCGTCCGGATCGAGCGACGGTCGAAACTCGAGGATCGGTCCGCCCGAGACACGGGGCCGATCGTTCCCGCGTCGAGCGCCGACCTACAACGCCACCGAACGCATGCACTCACGCCCGCTGCCCTCGGGCAGCTCGAACGCCGGGTCGTTGGAGCGCCCCGCCGCCGTGAACGGGCTGCCCAGCACGCCGACGTTGGAAACACGCATCGCAAACGCACCGCCGTGAAGGATCGGACCGCGGTCCTCGATGTCGAGTACCGCAGCTGCGGCGCCTCCGGGAAATCGGTCCGGAGACAGGACAACGGGCGGGTTCCGCCCGCGTCGCGAGGACAGCACGGTTCGTGCATTGTCTGGAAGCAACCGGCGCATGTCCGCGTCCTGGCGACCGAATCGGGCGAACGGCCCGAGCGCCCGGCGCGATCTGCACGATCGGCAGGAGACCCTTCGATGTGCACGTTCATTCTGGGGCGCAACGTCGTCGCCCCCGGCACCCTGATCGTGGGGGCGAATCGGGACGAACGCCCGGAGCGCCCCTGCGAGGGTCCCGGAGTCCTCAGCGAGGCCCCGCCCACGA